>CAJCIO010000030.1 GCA_903970465.1 Gammaproteobacteria bacterium | reverse complement strand
AATTGAATCAACATGTTCCATCACGCTGATCCGGCCGGAGCAACCGTATATTCTGATGTGCGCTTGCCAAGCGGCACAGTTGGCTTATAGTCGCCGGGTCTCGGGGAGTATCGCAATGCGGGATCGTAACAAGGGGTTTACGCTGGTTGAGTTGATGGTCACCATTTCGGTGTTGGCCATCACGCTGTCGTTTGCGATTCCTGCGTTTACTAGCAGCATCAACAAAGCAAAAGCGGATACTGAAATCGGCGATCTGTATCGTGCATTCAACTATGCGCGACTGGAGGCGATCAATCGGGCCGTGAATGTCAGGGTCACGCCCTCTACTGCGGGCAGTTGGACGAGTAGCTTGAATATCCAGACGGTCGCTGCAGGTGCCGCCGTTTTGCCAGCCATCCGAGCTGTACCGGCGATGGCGACTTCTGCCACTATCGCTGCTGGCCCGCCGGCCTATATCGAATTTAACAATTTGGGCGCTCTCAGTTCGCCCGCGACAGCCGTCGCCTTCGCTTATACACGAGGCGCTGAGGCTCGCAGCATGGGGGTGTGCCTGACGGGCCGGTTGATTCTGGGAGGCGCATGTCCATGACCTCCAGGCGCCAGCAGGCGGGTGTTTCGCTGATTGAAGTGTTGGTCTCACTGCTGATCCTTAGCATAGGCATGCTGGGCGCTGCCGCGCTGCAAATGAATGCGCTTAAATTCACCGATAGCTCCACGGCAAGTAGTCAGGCCAGCTTCATTGCCTATGACATGATGGATCGTATTCGCGCCAATCCTGATGGGAACTATACGCTGGCCAGTTTGGCAGCAGCACCTGTGGCAAGTGATCTGCGGACTCAGGATCTTGCCGATTTTGCTGCCAACGTCACCGCTATGGGTGGCACGAGTGCCAGCAACATCTCAGTGGTTGGACGCGTCGTGACCATCACCATTGTATGGAGCGATGCCCGCGCTGCAGGCGCGCGAGCCGTGGATAATACCGCCAGTACTGCCAGTACCACCCAGACGTACACCCTCGTCAGCCGGGTAGCAATCAACACGGGGATCATATGAACAGACGCCCTCACGGCTTCGGCCTGATCGAACTGATGATCGCGCTGACGCTTGGGCTATTGGTGGTGGCGGGCACCTTGCAGATTTTCATTTCGGCGAAAAGCACCTACCAGACTCAAAGCTCCGCGGCCGGGATCCAAGAAGATGCGCGCTATTTGCTCAGCAAGATGGTGCAGGAAATTCGCATGGTGGGTATGTTCGGATGCCTGTCGACCGTGACCGACAGCAGCACCAATGGCACTTTCCAGGCGAGTTACGATGCGCCCATCGCCTTCACTCGCACGGGCACAACCTCGGTGCTGACGCTGACCACGGCGGACGTTGGCAGCAATGGGACCAACCCCAATTGGAACATCGTCACTGATTGCCGATCCTCGTCCACTGCCTACAGCCCGGCCAATACGCCTGCAGCGTCGTCGTTGACGGCCAACCAGTTCATCATGCCGATCCGCCAAGTGATCTACACCTACGCCAACAACCAGATCAGCACGGGGTCGACCACCGCCAACCAGGCGGTGCTGGTGAGCAACGTCACTGGATTCAATGTTTCATTCGGCATCGCTTCATCGGCCAGTAGCGCGGTGGCGGCCAGCTACGTCGCAACACCCACCGACACCTCGCTGATCCGCAGTATCCGTATCACTTTGACCATCGCAGCCGCCGATAGCAAAGCGAAAAGCCAGATATTCAACGTGGTCGCTTCCGTGCGCAACAGGCTGCTTTGATGAGGGACGCCATGAAATCAACGCGTATTCCGAGCCGTCGTTCCCATCAGCGTGGCGTGACCTTGATCGTATGCTTGGTATTCTTGCTACTGCTCACGCTAATCGGCGTGTCGTCTATGCAGAACGCCAACCTGCAGGAGAAAATGGCCGGTAGCGTTAAGTTGCGCAATGAGTCCTTTCAGATGGCGGAGTCTGCCTTGCGCCAGGGTGAGAATACCGTTGCGCCTTCGGCTTATACGATAGCGGTGTGCTCCTCACTCGCGCGCTGTGCGCCACCGGCAGAAGCCAATACGATAGTTGCCGCCGGCACGAACGCCACATCAGGGGTCACTTGGGTAGCGGGCGATGGCGGGGGCTTCTATGGGATTCAGTTCATCGGCACGACAATCGATCCCATGGTGCTCGCCAGTGGTGCGCCGGTCACTGATTCGGGTACGTCCTACCTGCTCTATCGGATTACTGCTGTAGGTACCAGAGGCACGTCGACCACGGTGCTGGAGAGTGTATATGCTAAGAAGTAATCCACACCGTGGCAGGTCTGCCAAGGGCTTGATGGCGATATTCGGGGCGTTATTGGCGTTGTACTGCAGCTCGCCACTTTATGCCTTTACTCCGTCGGATTCGCCCTTGATCAGTACGGGGTCGGTGACGCCGAATCTTATACTGCTCGTGGATGACTCCGGCAGTATGAATAACTTGATCCGCGCCGCAGCCTTCGATCAGACGGTAGCGCGCGCTCAGATCTGGATCTGTAATAACGCGAACAGCAACGGTTGCTACAACACAACTACCCTCGACATGACCAACGAGAACCTGTTTTACAGCAGCTTCAATCGGGCCAACTGTCTGTTGGGGTATTCAGCCTTTACGCGCAGCAGCACCAACGGTGCCACCGTCTATTGCCTGAAAATGCCAGACCCGGTTGGTTCGGGTAATACCCGTAACTCGGTGGAATACATTTCCTATCTGATCGATCAAATGATCGCCAGCAAAGTCACTACCAAGGACTGGACCGATGGCAGTATCCCCAACGATTATCGGATTAACGTGGCCCGTAACGCCGCTTCCGCTCTGGTAACGGCCAACCGCAACTTGCGCATCGGTCTGGCGACCTTCAACCCGCCGACGTCAAGGGATTCAGGCCCGGGCGGCTACATTGCCAAAACTATCACTGACCTCACTGCAACCACGACGACGACTACCGCTCAGGCCAATAGCAACTACAACGCTTTACTCTCGGCAATAAGCGGACTAGGCGCTGTGGCAAACACCCCATTGGCGGAAACCTATTACGAAATCACCCGCTACATGCGCGGCATGGCGTCCTATTACAACTCGGGTGTGACGTATACCAGTCCCATTCAATACCGCTGTCAGAAAAACTACGGTGTGGTGATTACCGATGGTTTACCCACCTATGACCGAACCTTTCCCACCAACGACCCGCTGGGTGGCGCCAATTTGCCGAACTGGGACGGTAACAGCGCTAACGATGGCGACAATCTGAATGGCGACGGCGAGGGCGATACGCTTTACCTAGACGATATTGCCAAGTTCGCGTACGACATCGATATGCGCACCACTGCCAATGGCACCGACGGTGCGGGTAAAAGTTGGGATGCCACTGACTTTCCGAAGCAATACATGAATACTTATACGGTAGGGTTCACGGCTTCCAACGACATGCTTGGCGATGCGGCAGCGTACGGTAAGGGCAAGTATTATCAGGCCACCGATGCCAGCGGGTTGACCACAGCGTTAAGCTCGGCCTTGAATGATATTGCCTCCAAAGCTGGTTCCGGGGGGGGGGGCGCGTCGAACTCATCCTCGCTGTCCGGCACTTCGGTGTATTACGAGACCTTCTATGACCCTACAGATTGGCGCGGGACGGTCAGGGCGTTCGGTTTGACTAGTACGGGAGCTGTCGATGCGACCAACGTTAAATGGTCCACGGACACGACCATGGCGGTAGGTTCCGTCACACCGTCCTATCAGTCATGGAACACGGCGACTGGCGCAGCGATCAGCTTGTCCGCTACCAACTTTTCGTTAACGCAGCAAGCCACACTCGCGTTGAACTCCGAAGGCGTCTCTGCCAACGCATTGATCGAGTGGACCAAGGGCACTGCCAACGCCAACCTCAAGACCCGCTCCGTGCTGCTGGGTGACATCATCAACTCGCCATTGGTGTATGCCAGCGGTGACGACCATACATCGGCGGACACCAGCACTGATTTGAGCTATTCGACTTACCTGGCGACCAAGGCCGCATCGACGGGCATGAACGACAGCCTAGTGGTCAGTTCCAACGACGGCATGACCAGCGTCATCAACCCCGTCGACGGTACGCGACGCTACGCCTATATGCCCTCCATTGCTCTGGGCAACTTGCAGCTTGTAGCGGACCCTGCGTATATCAACGGTACTTCACACAAGTTCCTCGATGATGGCCAGATCACCGTGGCCGATGCCCAAGTCGGTGGTAGTTGGAAAACATTGGCTGTGGCCGGCGTAGGCGGGGCGGGCAAGGCGTTTTTCGGATTGCAATTGTACGATGCCACTGCGGGTAACCAGATCAAGGCCCTGTGGGAAATCCGTGCGCCGGATATCGCCAACCCGCTCAATGCATTGAATGACCTGGGTTATACCTACTCCAAGCCTGAGGTAGCGCGGCTGGCGAACGGTACTTTTGCTGCGTTCGTCGGCAATGGTTATGGGAGCAGCACCGGCCGTGCTTCACTCTATGTAATCAACGCTGGTACCGGTGCGGTCATCGGTGAAATTGTTACCCCCATCGTCAATAGCGGCGAAACCGATAACGGGCTGTCGTCCGTGCGTCTGCGCTTGAACGCGCAAGGCATCGTTCAGTATGCCTACGCTGGGGACTTGAAAGGGCGGATGTGGAAGTTCGACTTCGTCAGCAACACCTCGGGTGTCGTCGCGTTCGGTGGCTCGCCCTTGTTTACCGCATCGGGTGGGGCAAATCAGGCCATCACTGCCCAGCCGACGATCGCCAACTACACTAGCGGGCGCAAGATCATCTACTTTGGGACGGGTAAACTGCTGGAAACGGCAGACAAAACCACCACCAGCCGCCAGGCCTTTTACGGAATCGTCGACTCGGATTCGGCGACGGCCAACTACACCGAATCACAGTTGCAAGCGCAGTCGATCCTCAACATCTCTGGTCAGTATGTATACACCAGTCAGAACGATGTTAACTACACCACTCAGAAGGGGTTCTATCTGCCGCTGACTTACAACAGTAGCGCCACGGGCGAGCGGGTCATCTACAGGGCGATCATCCTTGATGGCCTGGTGTATTTCACCACCGCCACGCTGGATACCAGTGACCCCTGTTCGAGCTCGGGGACCAGCAAGCTGTTTGCATTGGACGCTGCTTCCGGCAAGGCGTTAAGTAATTATTCGGTGTTTGGTCTCGGAGTCAACGCGACCAATCCTATCAGTGGGATGCTGCTTGCTGTTGGCATAGGTAATATGACTTCGGTACTTCTTACCGGTGACTCGACTAGTTCAGGCAGTGGTTCCCTAGGCACTCTCATCGTGGGTGGGACTAGCGGGAGCGATGCGAGTCCCACGGGAGGGGGAAGTACAGGGGTCCCAGTGGGTGTTTCAGTACCCAAGCGCAGGATCATGTGGCGACAAAGACAATGAGCAGACCGATGAAAAAAATCAAAGGTTTTACCCTGATAGAGCTGATGATTGTTGTTGCGATCGTCGGCATTCTAGCGGCTGTTGCTTACCCTAGTTATATCAACTACGTCAAACGCACGCACCGTGCGGAGATTGTAGGGGTGCTAACGTCTGCTTCCCAGGCTTTGGAGCGGTTTTACACTCAGACGGGCCAGTATTCGAACCCCCCAAGCGGGGTACCTACCATGGCTGATCCAACTGGCAACGCCTACTACACCTTGAACGTAGTTCGAGTCGCGCCCGTAGGAACCGTGCCGAGTACCTTCACGCTAACGGCGGTTCCTATCGCAGGCACGATGATGGCGGGAGATATGTGCGGCAGTTTTTTCATCGACAACACTGGTGCGCGAAACAACCTGAACAACACAGCAGCAGGTACGACTGCTGTCTGTTGGGGCCGCTGATCACCAATGGAGTCCAAGCAACAGCAACACCTGATTATCATCGGCGCAGGCGCCATCGGCCTACTCACCGCCCTGAACCTCGCCCCCCACGTCGCCTCGATCACTATCCTGGATCGCAACGAAGCCGGCCGGGAATCCTCATGGGCGGGCGGCGGCATCGTCTCGCCGCTCTACCCCTGGCGCTACAGCGCCGCGGTCACAGCCCTAGCCCATTGGTCCCAGGATTTTTACCCCCAGTTAGGCGATGAACTGTTCACCCGCACCGGTATCGACCCCGAAGTGCACATCACAGGCCTGTACTGGCTGGATCTGGAAGACGAGCCCGAGGCACTGGCCTGGGCGCAACGTCTGCAGCGACCCTTGAAGGCCGTGAGCATGGATTCCGTCTACCACCAGGTGCCCGTACTCGGCGCAGGCTACGAGCGTGCGGTTTACATGGCCGACGTCGCCAACGTGCGCAACCCGCGGCTGGTTAAATCGCTAAAGGCGGCCTTGCAAACGCTGCCGAACGTGGAGATCCGCGAGCATTGCGCGGTCACTGGGTTTCTCCGTGAACAGGGTGGCGACCGTATCGTCGGTGTGCAGACCGAGCAGGGTGATCTACTGGCCGATCAGGTGGTGCTGACGGCAGGCGCCTGGAGCGGTGATTTGCTGAAGACACTGGGCATCGACCTGCCTGTGGAGCCGGTGAAAGGCCAGATGATTCTGTTCAAATGCGCCGATGATTTCCTGCCGAGCATGGTCCTGGCCAAGGGCCGTTATGCGATCCCACGGCGCGACGGGCATATTCTGGTGGGCAGCACCCTGGAGCATGAGGGCTTCGACAAGACGCCTACCGTACCCGCGTTGGAGAGTTTGAAGGCTTCGGCAATCGAGCTATTGCCGGCGCTTAGGGATGCCGAGGTGGTCGGCCATTGGGCAGGCTTGCGGCCAGGCTCGCCGGACGGGATTCCGTTTATCGGGCCGGTGGCGGGGCATGAGGGGTTGTGGCTGAACTGCGGGCATTACCGTAACGGACTGGTGTTGGCGCCTGCATCCTGCCAATTGTTCGCGGATTTGTTGTTGGGGCGTGAGCCGATCATCGATCCGGCGCCTTATGCGCCGGCAGTTCGCCTGGGTTGATAACGGTATCGTTTATGCGGGCCTCTTCGCGGGCAAGCCTTGCTCCCACAGGTGGACAACTCAGCAACTGTCGAATCTGTGGGAGCAAGGCTTGCCCGCGAAGGGGCCAGTGAACCCAGCAAGCCCCCTCAGTCCAGCCCTAGCTTCTTGAGCCGATAGCGCATCGACCGGAACGACATATTCAACCGCTGCGCCGCCGCGGTGCGGTTCCAGCGAGTTTCTTCGAGGGCTTGGAGGATCAGTTTGCGCTCCACGCTCTCAAGGTAATCTTCGAGATTGTCCACCTCCGCCAAACTCGGTTCTCCGGCTTCGACATTGGCGGTCTGATCGGTCACCCGCAAGTCACCGGCATCGATCCGGTCGTCCTCGCACAGGGTATAGGCCCGCTCGAGCATGTTCTCCAGTTCCCGCACGTTCCCCGGAAATCGGTAGCTTTTCAGGGTGTCCATCGCCCCCGGCGTCAGTATCGCGGGTGGCAATCCGCTGCTGGTTGCCAGGCGCTTGAGCACGGCATCCGCCAACTGTGCGATGTCTTCGCGGCGCTCGCGCAGTGCCGGTACGCGCAATTCGATGACGTTGAGCCGATAGTACAGATCCTGACGAAAGCGCCCGGCTGCCACTTCGGCGGCCAGATCCTTATGGGTGGCGCACAGAATACGCACATCCACCACCACCTCGGCTTGCCCGCCCACGCTGCGGATGGCCTTCTCCTGAATGGCGCGCAGCAGCTTGACCTGCATGGCCAGCGGCAGGTCGGCGACTTCATCGAGGAACAGCGAGCCGCCGTTGGCCGCCTGGAACAGCCCGGGTTTGTCTTCGGTGGCGCCGCTGAAACTGCCTTTGCGATGGCCGAAGAACTCGCTTTCCATCAACTCCGACGGAATAGCGCCACAGTTGACAGGTACAAAGGTGCCTTCGGCGCGCGGGCCTTGCTCGTGGATCGAGCGCGCGACCAGTTCCTTGCCGCTGCCTGATTCGCCGCTGATATACACCGGCGCCTGACTGCGGGCGAGGCGGGCGATCTGTTTGCGCAGGGCGGCCATGGGCGGGGATTCGCCCAGTAGACGGCCGTCGATGGGGGCGGCGGCAACGGCCGGTCCTTGCAGGCGCAAAGCGGTGCTGACCAGCTCGCGCAGGCGGATGAGGTCTACGGGCTTGCTCAAGAAGTCGAATGCGCCGGCCTTCAAAGCGGCGATCGCGGTGTCGACACTGCCGAACGCGGTGATCATGGCGACCGGCACCTGGGGGTAGCGCTGCTGAATGTGCTGCACCAGTTCGAGGCCCGTGCCATCGGGCAGGCGCATGTCGGTCAGGCACAGGTCGAAGGGTTCACGGACCAACCAGTCGCGGGCTTCCTTGACGTTGCGGGCGCTGCGCGTGTCGAGCTTCATCCGGCCCAGGGTGATTTCCAGGAGTTCGCGGATGTCCGGCTCGTCGTCGACAATCAGGATCTTTTGCCGTGGGCTCATGTTCGACTCTGCTTTTTGGCGTGGGCGAAGGTAATGCGCATACAGCTGCCGCCTTGTTCACGTGGCTTGTAGTCTAGGTGCGCCTGATTGCTTTCGCACAGCTCTTTGGAGATATACAGGCCCAGCCCCGTTCCCTTGGCTTCGGTGGTGAAGAAGGGCTCGAAAATGTGCTGCAGGCGGTCCTCCGGGAAGCCTGGGCCGTCATCGAGCACGTCGAGGATCGGCAGGCCGTTGGTCGGCTCGATGAACAGGTTCAGCCACACTTGCGCCTGGCCGTGTTGCTGGCCGCTGTAGCGCAGGCCGTTCTG
>CAJCIO010000029.1 GCA_903970465.1 Gammaproteobacteria bacterium | reverse complement strand
AGGTGCTCACCAGCAAGGGCGTGATCCGCGTCACCGACCTGCCGGAAGCGGCCCAGGCCAAACTCACCGACCGCAGCAATGCCCGTGAAGCGCTGGGTGGGTTGAGCCATTTGATCAATGATGAAGAGACTGGGTTGATCTGATCCTGCCTCAGCGACCTCTGCGTTAACCATATTGCGATACAAGGGGCGCAATGCCCCTTGGTTTCCTTGCCTTGACTCGGCTTCCCGGTCCTTGGCGCTTACAGGAAGCCAGTAGATGCAATTCGATAACAACAATGAAACCTCCCTCCAGCGCGCGCTCCACACTCCGATGCGACCGCTATCCGTCTCGCGGTGGCCAGCGGTCGGTGCCTTGCGCGACGACGCCCAAATGCTGGCTTTAGCACGAGCCCTGGCGTAGGTCAGGGCGTGATGGCTGCTCCGCCGGCGAGATGAATCACCATTGCCGATGAATGATGCAGGCAAATTGTAACTATTGACTACAAGAGAACCTTGCTGGAATATAGATAGTTAGCAAACTATGAATATTCATAGTCAACTCTCTGCCCATGACGCTCGGTCCATGAACCTCGACAAGCTCCATCTCAACATCAGCAGTGGCATGGTGGTCGCCGCGCGGCATTGGCGGCGGATCTGCCAGACCACGCTCGCCAACTATGGCATCACCGAAGCCTGCGCCGTGCCGTTGCTGATCATCGTGCGGCTCGGCGATGGTGTGCGCCAGGTGGCCGTGGCCCAGGCAGCCGGCCTCGAGAGCCCGTCGCTGGTGCGCCTGCTCGACCAGTTGTGCGGTTCGGGCTTCGTGGTGCGTACCGAAGACCCGACCGATCGTCGCGCCAAGGCCCTGAGCCTGACCGCCACCGGTCGCGAATTGGCCGAATCCATCGAGTCGGAGCTGGTACGCCTGCGTCGTGACGTACTCAAGGACATTGATCCCGCCGATCTCGAGGCGGCCCTGCGCGTGGTGCGCGCCTTTGAAGAGGCCGCCCCGGGCCCGTTGGTGGATTTGTCTTGAAAGGATTCATGAGCGACATTCCGCCCCTCAAGGATTGGTTTTACGGTCTGCGCACCTTCATCGCTTCAATGCTGGCGCTGTACATCGGCATGCGCCTCGAAATGCCTCGACCCTACTGGGCCATGGCCACCGTCTACATCGTTTCCAGTCCCTTCGTCGGGCCCACCAGCTCCAAGGCCGTGTACCGTGCGGTCGGGACCTTCCTCGGCGCCGCGGCGGCGGTGGTCTGCGTGCCGCTGTTCGGCCAGAGCCCTATATTGTTGTCGTGCATCGTCGCGCTCTGGACCGGAACGCTGTTGTTTATCTCGCTGCACGTGCGTACCGCCAACAGCTATGCGTTCATGCTCGCCGGCTACACCATGCCGCTGATTGCCTTCCCCGTGGTGGACAACCCCACCGCCGTGTTCGATATCGCCTCGGCGCGCTTCCAGGAAATCTGCCTGGGTATCGTCTGTGCGGCAGTGGTGGGGGCTGTGTTCTGGCCCAGGCGCCTCGCCCCCGTGGTCGATGGTGCAATTGGCAAGTGGTTCACCGAGGCCACGGCGTACAGCGCACGCTTCCTGTCCCGCACCGTCAAGGCCGATGAAGTCGGCAGCCTGCGCGCCTCCATGGTACCGACCTTCAATTCGCTGGAACTGATGATCGGCCAGTTGCCGCACGAAGGCACTCGCCCGCAGTTGCTGCGTAATATCCAGGAATTGCGCGGGCGCATGATTCACCTGCTGCCGGTCGTCGATGCGCTCGATGATGCGCTGGTCGCCATCGAGCGCCGTACCCCTGAACTGGTAGACGCCATGGCGCCGCTGCTCGAGCACTGTCTGGAATGGCTGGAGCAGACGACCACCCAGCCCGACATCACTGCCTGGCAGCAATTGCATGCGCGCATCGATGCGCTGCAGCCTGATGAGCAGGCGCTGGATGATCGCCGCCAGTTGCTGCTGTCCAACGCGCTGTTCCGGCTGACCGAATGGATCGACCTGTGGCAGGACTGCCGGACGCTTGAATTTGCCATTCACACCGATAGTCGCGTGCCATGGCGAGCGGTTTACCGGCACTGGCGGTTGGGCCGCCTGAAGCCGTTCTACGACCGCGGGCTGATGCTTTATTCGGCATCCACGGCCATTTCGGCCATCATCGTCGGCTCGCTGATATGGATTTACATGGGCTGGCAGGACGGTGGCAGCGCGGTGATTCTGGCGGGCGTTTCGTGCAGTTTTTTCGCGGCGATGGACGACCCCGCACCGCAGATCTACCGGTTCATGACCTGGACCGCCGTATCGGTCATCGCTGCCAGCCTGTATCTGTTTCTCATCTTGCCCACGGTCCACGATTTCCCGATGCTGGTCCTGGTGTTCGCACTGCCGATGATCGCGGTGGGGACCCTCACGCTGCAGCCCAAATTCTACTTGCCGACCTTGCTGTCGCTGGTCAACACCGCGACCTTCATCAGCCTGCAGGAAACCTACTCGGCGGATTTCTTCACCTTCATCAACTCCAACCTGGCGGGGCCGGTGGGGTTGGCGTTCGCCTTTGGCTGGACGATGATCATGCGCCCGTTCGGCACCGAGCTGGCGGCCAAGCGCCTGACGCATTTCAGCTGGAAGGACATCGTCACCCTCAGCGAGCGCTCGACCCTGGCCGAGCAGCGGCGCACGGGTATCCGCATGCTCGATCGACTGATGCAGCAGCTGCCGCGTCTGGCACAGACGGGTCAGGACACCGGGGCCGCCCTGCGCGATGTGCGCGTGGCGCTCAATCTGCTGGATATTCTGGCCTATGCCCCGCGGGTCCCAAACGAGTCGCGGCTGCTGTTGCGCCAAGTGTTGAAGGAGGTCGGCCGGTACTTCTCGGCGTGCCTCAAGGCGCGTGAACGAGTGCCTGCACCCATGGGTCTGTTGATGACCATGGACCGCGCCCGCCGTGCACTGAACGTGCAAAGCGTCGGCCTGGAAGGGGCAGAAGCGCGCGTCCATTTGTTGCACGCGTTGAGTGGTTTGCGTCTGGCACTGTTACCCGGCGTGGAAGTCGTGATCGATGCCACGGAGGCGGAACAACATCCGCCGCACGGCCTCGATGGAGCCCCCCTATGATTGGTGAACTGGATGTAGGCGGGGTGTTCCTGCCGACGCTGCTGGTGATCATGGTGATCACCTACGGTGTGTTTCTGCTGGTACACGGCGTCTTGAACCGTGCCCACTTCTATCGCCTGGTCTGGCACCGGGCTTTATTCAACGTCGCTCTCTACGCTGTGCTGCTCGGCGCAGTGGATGCCATCTGCCGAAGCCTCATGACATGAAAAAACCTCTGCTGACTCTTGGTCGTCTGATTCTTACTTTGCTCGTCGTGGCCTTTGCCTGCGTGGTGGTCTGGCGCATGGTCATGTACTACATGTATGCCCCCTGGACACGCGACGGTCACATCCGCGCCGACGTGATCCAGATCGCCCCGGACGTGTCCGGCCTGATTCAGGAAGTCGACGTGCGCGACAACCAGGTGGTCAAGCGCGGCGACGTACTGTTCACTATCGACCAGGATCGCTTCAAGCTGGCCCTGCGCCAGGCTCAAGCCAGCCTGGCCGACCGCAAGGAGACCCTGGCCCAGGCGCAACGCGAGAACAAGCGTAACCATGGCCTCGGCAATCTGGTGGCTCGCGAGCAGCTTGAAGAAAGTCAGTCCCGCGAGTTGCGTGCGCAATCGACGGTCAACGAAGCGCAGGTGGCGGTGGATGCCGCGCAGCTCAATCTCGATCGCTCGGTGATCCGCAGCCCGGTCGACGGCTTCCTCAACGACCGTGCGCCACGCGCCCACGAGTTCGTCAGCGCCGGCCGCGCCGTGCTTTCGGTCGTGGACAGCGCCTCGTTCCACATCGAAGGCTATTTCGAAGAGACCAAGCTGTCGCAGATCCATGTCGGGCAGAAGGTCGATATCCGCATGATGGGCGATAACACGCGCCTCACCGGCCACGTGCAGAGCATCGTCGCCGGCATCGAAGACCGCGACCGCAGCGCGGGCAGCAACCTGTTGCCCAACGTCAACCCGGCGTTCAGCTGGGTGCGCCTGGCGCAGCGGATTCCGGTGCGCATCGCCTTCGATGACCTGCCCAAGGACTTCCGCATGATCGCGGGGCGCACCGCCACCGTGTCGATCATTGCCGATGGCGACGGCCATGGTGATGCGCACCCGGCAGGAGCGCCCCAATGAAAGCCGCCGGCAGTCTGAGTGTCTTGTGTTTGAGCTTGATGCTGGCCGCTTGTTCGAGCCTTGGCCCCGACTACGCGCTGCCCAAGAACGCGGCGATCAACCGTGCCGACCTGCAGGGTGATCTGGCCGGGGAGGACAGCAACGTGGTGTCGGCGCCGGTGCCGCAGGATTGGTGGCGGCTGTACAACGATCCGCATCTGGACGAGCTGGTGCACCAGGCCATGGCCTCCAATACCAATCTGCGCATCGCTGCAGCGAACCTGAGTCGAGCGCAGTTTCAGGTCGATGAGGCCAATGCTGCGGGCGGCTTTACCACCACCGCGAGCGCTGAGGCCCAGCGGCTGCAGGAGTCCGGCCAGGCCTATCTGCTCACCGAGAAGGTGCCGGTGTCGAATATCGGCGCGGCGTCGATCAAGACTTCCTACCAGTTCGACCTGTGGGGCACGCTCAAGCGCGGCGTCGAGGCCTCCAATGCCAACGCCGATGCCGCCCAGGCGGCCGTCGATACCGCACGGATCACGGTGGTGGCTGATGTGGTGCGGGCCTATACGCAGATTTGCGCAGCCAACGAAGAGCGCAATATCGCTCAGCATTCGCTGGATCTGCAGCAAGAAGGCGTACGCCTGGCCACACGTCTGCGCGATGCCGGCCGTGGCGATGAAACCCAAGTGACGCGCACCCAGACGCAATTCAAGTCCTTGCGAGCTGATCTGCCCAGGTATGAAGCGGCGCGTCAGACTGGGCTGTTCCAGTTGTCGATGCTGTTGGCCAAACCGTTGGCGCAATTGCCGGCCGGGACGGGCGATTGCGCCGAGCTGCCGCACATCGCACAGGTGTTGCCGGTGGGCGAGGGCGCCGAGCTGCTCAAGCGTCGCCCGGACGTGCGCCAGGCTGAGCGCAAACTGGCCGCGGCGACCGCGACCATTGGTGTGGCCACCGGCGAGTTGTACCCGAACGTCAGTTTTGGCGGGACGGTGGGGACTGTCGGCCTTCTCAAGGAGCTGGGCGAACCCTCGACCAACCGTTGGGGCTTCGGGCCGCTGATCAGCTGGACCATCCCGAGCAACGGCGCGCGAGCGCGGATTCGTCTGGCCGAGGCCAACACTCAATTAGCCTTGGCGACTTTCGATAACACCGTGCTCAACGCCATCCGTGAAACCCAGACCGGCCTGGCGCAGTACACCGCCTTGCTGGAGCGCCGCGACGCGTTGGCCGATGCCGAGCAGTCGGCGCATCAGGCCGCGGACCAGACGCACCGGTTCTATATGTCCGGGCGTGAATCCTTCCTGGCGGATCTGCAGGCGACGCGGACCTATACCGATGTGCGCGCCCAGCTGGCGGCCGCGAACACACAGGTGGCGATGCAGCAGATCAATCTGTTCCTGGCGTTGGGTGGGGGATGGCAGCAGCAGGGCAAACCCTAGGATTTGCGTTGACTGAACTGACGCCTTCGCGGGCAAGCCTTGCTCCTACAGGTGCACGAGATTGGATGTGTGCTGAATGAACTGACGCCTTCGCGGGCAAGCCTTGCTCCTACAGGTGTACGGCATTGGATTTGTACACCTGTGGGAGCAAGGCTTGCCCGCGAAGAGGCCGGTAAATGCGCCGTGATTCTCAGCTCTGCCAAAGACTGAACAACCCCTTCGCCGCCTTTTGCATCCGCTCCGCCTCCCGCCCCACCGAAAACTCCCCGGCTTCGCGCCGCCGTCGATTCAGCTGCACATTCGCCGCGCTGTTGTACCCCTCCAGCAGCAACCCCTGCAACGCCTGCAGATTCACCGGCGCCGGCATTACCGACACCGCCACCACCTGCGACAACCCCAAAAGTTCGCGATTGAACGCTACCGCCTCGGCGATCACTGGCGCCTGGGGATCGGCGCTCAGCTTGTCGATCTGACTCAACACCCCGATCACCGTCGGCGGGCGGTGATCGACATTCTTCGGCAGGGCAAACCAGTCATCCAACCGACGCCGCAACTGTTGGTCCAGCGCCCGGGCCGGCTGATTGGCCTTGAGCACCCACAGCAGCAGATCGCAGTCGCGCACCTGCTCGAACAGCAGCTTCTCGGTCTTGGCCTCACCATTGAGCCCCGGCAGATCCACCAACCGCAGCGCGGTATCGCCGTCGATACGGCAGTCATACACTTGCACCCCATCGGTGGCCGGCAGCGCGCTGACCTCGGCGCGCATGCCGCCGGTCAAGGCATTGATCAGCGATGACTTGCCTGCGCCCACCTGGCCAATGAAGCCGATCCGGATCGGCTCCAGCGGTGCGGCCAGCCGTTCGGCATCCTCGCGCCCGGCCTCGCTGGTTTTCAATTGGTCATCGTCAAAGCGGAAATGCCCGCCATACAAATCGATGGAGGCGCGCAGCACTTCCAGCATCAGCAAATACTTGAGCCGGCCCTGCAGTTCATCACTCAGGCCGTGGAACACCTCGCCCCGCAGTTGGCTGAGCACCTCGGCCATCAGCCCGTCCGGGGTGACCATGCGCAGCGCGCGGTAGGTGTTGAAGGCCTTCATCGCCCAAGGCCCGAAGCGGTCGAGGTGCTCGTTGACGGTCATCAAGGTCGACAGGCGCAGATGGTCGACCCCCGGCACATGGGTCTTGAGCACGCGCCGATAACGCCGGCTGACCTGCTCGACGATCGCCAACAGCTCTGGCGCGGTAAAGGCCCAATGCGCACGCTTGGCCCCACTGCGATACAACTCGGCAACCCGGCGTATCACCTTCAAACCGTTGTCCGGCAGTTGTTGCCAGTCGGGGCTGGCTTTAAGGATTTCGAGCAGTTCAGGCAGCATCTGCTGGTGAATCTGTTGATCCCGCGCCAACCAGTAATCGGGAATTTTCGGCGCGCTCTGCGCGGCCTGCTCCACGGCCGGGGCGACCCGTGCGGTCATGCGCCGACGGGCGATCCACAGGCCGGCACTGACCAACAGCGTGCTCACCAGCAGCGCCACCAGAAACGCCAGCCAGTAGCCATAGCGAAACAGCCCATACAGCCCGAAGCCGGCCAGCAGCAACAGCGGAATGCCCAGCGACAGCAGAGCGAAGGGCATCAACCGATCGGACATCCGCGCCATGGCGGCCAAGCCGTTGACGGTTCTCTTCATGAAGGCTTCTCGTTGTTTGGCGTGTCAGTGGGTGGCTGTTCATCCCGGGCAACCGGCAAGATGTGTTCGAACGCCTGCTTGAACTGCGCGTTGATGACCTCGGATGATACCGTTTCGCCGCGCTTGGCCCGATAGAAGTACAGGCACGCCGCCCGCCCCAGCGCGTAGGTGTAGCAATAGCTGGCGACCGCCGCCGAAGCGCCCCCCACCGTTTGCCCGTATACCGGGATCAACTTGACCAACTGCCGCAGGCCCAGGCGCGATGCATACTGCAGGCCGAAGCCGGCGCCCATGGCGGTGCCGAACTCGGCCAGCAAGCGCTTGCTCCACACCAGGCCGTAGCGGTTGGCCAGGCTGTGGAGCATTTTCAGTTGCAGCGCCGGCACCGACACCAACCCCAGCGCTGGTACCGCATCGGTGGCCCCCGCCGCCCCGGCGTACCACATGATTTCGCGCTTGAGCTGCTGGAAGTTCTGTTCTTCGACACTGGCGTGGCCGCGATCGTCGAACAGCTCGGTGATGATCGGCAGGCGTTCGCCGAGTTTCTCGGTCAGGGCCGCCAGGCCATAGGGCTGACCGTCGACGCCGACAAAATCCACCGCCACGCTGTCGACCTCGCCCCACACCGCCTCGACCTGCTGCTGGTTGTGGCGGATGCAGCGCTGGCGCTCGTCGCTGTCCGGCAACTGCTGGATGCCGGTGTGCACCAGCAGCAAATCGCGGACCTTGCCCGAGCGGCGAATCTGCTTGAGCGCGCGCAGCACCTGGGACTGCTCAGGGTCTTCGGCTTTCATCACCACGATCAAAGCGTGGCTGGCGGCCTCGCAGTTGGCGATGTCTTCGCTGGCATCGTAGTCGGCTTCGGCCAGGCCACGGGTGTCCATGAACGCCAGCACCGGGGTCTGCGCCGGAAAGCGGTACTGCGCCGAGGTCAGGGTGCAGGGGCGAAAGCCCGAGCCCACCTCGATGCGATCCAGGCCAGTGAGGGCGCGAATCAGCGAAGACTTGCCGGCGCCGGTCTTGCCCAGCAGCCACAGGGTCGGCAGGTGGTCGTCGCTGTGCGCGAAGGCGGCGCTCAGGTTCGGGTCCCTGGCGGGGTTGAGGGTCCGGAAGAGGCGATCGATCAAGCTCATCGGGTAGCGGTCCTGTCTCGGCGGTCGAGGGGCATTCTAGCGCGCGGCGCCCCCTGGGGCGGTGAT
This sequence comes from Gammaproteobacteria bacterium, assembly GCA_903970465.1. Classification (GTDB taxonomy): domain Bacteria; phylum Pseudomonadota; class Gammaproteobacteria; order Pseudomonadales; family Pseudomonadaceae; genus Aquipseudomonas. The sequence continues at coordinate 27,788 of CAJCIO010000029.1, read as the reverse complement.
GCCTGTGGCGCCATGCCGCAGTGGGGTGTGCAGAGGCCTTTTGACTTGGATCAACAGAAGCGCCCAAGGGTTGCTCGAAGATGCAACGACCTCATCGAGTATCTGTCATGGCCAGCCATTTCGCTTTTCTAAAAACACCTCTGGCCCGCGAAATCGCCGTGATCCTGCTCGTCAAGCTGGCACTGCTCATGGGGATTCACGCGCTGTGGTTCGCCACCCCGGCACCGCTCATGGACGAACGCGCTTCTGTTGCCCAGCACTTGCTGGGCGCTCCCACCGTCTTACCTGAGAAGAACCCGCAATGATCTCTGAATCAGTCGTCGACCTGTCTCGGCTGCAATTCGCCATGACTGCGCTCTATCACTTCCTGTTTGTACCCCTGACCATCGGCATGGCGTTTTTGCTGGCGATCATGGAGTCGGTCTACGTGATGACCGGCAAGCAGGTGTACAAGGACATGACCCAGTTCTGGGGCAAATTGTTCGGCATCAATTTCGCCCTCGGCGTTACCACAGGGCTGACCATGGAGTTCCAGTTCGGCACCAACTGGTCCTACTACAGCCACTACGTGGGCGATATTTTCGGTGCACCGCTGGCCATTGAAGGGATGATGGCGTTCTTTCTGGAATCGACCTTCATCGGCTTGTTCTTCTTCGGCTGGGAGCGCCTGAGCAAGGTCCAGCACCTGGGCGTGACCTGGCTGGTAGCGCTGGGCTCGAACCTGTCGGCGTTGTGGATTCTGATCGCCAACGGCTGGATGCAGAACCCGGTGGGCGCCGAGTTCAACTTCGTCACCCTGCGCATGGAACTCACCAGCTTCAGCGCGTTGATCTTCAACCCGGTGGCCCAGGTGAAGTTCGTCCATACCGTGGCTTCAGGCTACGTGACCGGCGCGGTGTTCGTGCTGGCGATCTCCAGCTTCTACCTGCTGCGCGGGCGCGATGTCGGCTTTGCGCGGCGCTCGTTCGCCATCGCCTCGGCGTTCGGCATGGCGTCGATCCTGTCGGTGATCATCCTCGGTGACGAGTCCGGTTACGAGATCGGCGACGTGCAGCAGACCAAGCTGGCGGCCATCGAGGCCGAGTGGGACACCGAGCCGGCTCCGGCTGCCTTTACCCTGTTCGGCCTGCCCAACCAGGCCGAACAGCGCACCGATTATGCGGTCAAGATCCCTTACGTGATGGGCATTATCGCCACGCGCTCGGTGGACAAACAGGTCACCGGCATCAAGGACCTGGTGGTCGAGCACGAGCAACGCGTGCGCAATGGCATGCAGGCTTATGCACTGCTGACCCGACTGCGCGGCGGCGATCACAGCGGCCCGACCGTGGCGGCCTTCGATGCGGTAAAGAAGGACCTGGGCTACGGCTTGCTGCTGAAGAAATACACCGACAAGGTGGTGGACGCCAGCGACGTGCAGATCAATCAGGCGGCTTTGGATACCATCCCCGGCGTGGCGTCGATTTTCTGGACCTTCCGCCTGATGGTGCTGAGCGGCGTGTTGATGCTGGCGCTGTTCGTCTGCGCCTTCTACGCCTCGGCGCGCAAAAACGAGCACCGCAAGCGCTGGCTGCTGAAATGGGCGTTGTTCAGCCTGCCGCTGCCGTGGGTCGCCACCCAGACCGGCTGGTTCGTGGCCGAGCATGGTCGCCAGCCGTGGTCCATCGGCGAAGTACTGCCTACGCATCTGTCCGCCTCCAGTCTCTCGGCCGGGGATGTCTGGGGCTCGCTGCTGGCGCTGGTGGCGTTCTACACCGTGCTGCTGGTGATCGAGATGTACCTGATGGTCAAGTTCGCGCGCCTGGGGCCAAGCAGCCTGCATACCGGTCGCTATCACTATGAGCGGGGCGTAGACACAACGCCGTCGGTGGTCCTCAAGGGAGTTCCTCAACATGTTTGATTACCAGACACTCAAGCTGATCTGGTGGGTACTGGTCGGCGTCTTGCTGATCGGTTTCGCCGTGACCGATGGCTTCGACCTGGGCGCCGCCATCCTCATGCCGCTGGTGGGCCGCAGCGACAAAGAGCGCCGCGTGGTGATCAACACCATCGCCCCGCACTGGGACGGCAACCAGGTCTGGCTGATTACCGCCGGGGCCGGGTTGTTCGCCGCCTGGCCGCTGGTGTATGGCGCGGCCTTCTCGGGGTTCTACTGGGCGTTGTTGCTGGTGCTGTTCGCGCTGTTCGTGCGGCCGGTGGGCTTCGACTACCGTAGCAAACTGAACGACACCCGTTGGCGGCAGAGTTGGGACTGGGGATTGTGCGTTGGCGGACTGGTGCCGTCGCTGGTGTTCGGCGTGGCCTTCGGCAACCTGCTGCTGGGCGTGCCGCTGGAGCTCGACGACAGCCTGCGCGCCAGCTATCACGGCAGTTTCTGGCAGTTGCTCACGCCCTTCGCACTGCTGTGCGGCGTGGTCAGCCTGAGCATGTTGACGATGCATGGCGGCAGCTGGCTGATGCTGCGCACCGAAGGCGTCATTGCCCAGCGGGCGCGGCGTGCGGTGCAGGTGCTGGCGTTGGTGTTCCTGATCGCCTTCCTGGCGGCGGGCCTGTGGCTGGCGCTGGGCGGTATCGATGGGATGGTGATCACCTCCAGCTTCGATCCGTCGGCGGCGCTCAATCCCTTGGACAAGACCGTAGTGACCGGCAATCCGGGCTGGCTGGGCAATTATCAGCGCTACCCGATCACTGCCGTGGCGCCGCTGTTAGGCGTGTTGGGCGGGGCATTGGCGCTGCTGGCTGCCAGCGGCCGGTCGGCACGGCTGGCGTTTCTGGGCAGTAGCCTGGCGATCGTCGGCGCGATCTGTACTGCGGGCTTCGCGCTGTTCCCGTTCATCATGCCATCGACCTTCAACCCGGCCGCCAGCCTGACGATCTGGGATGCCGTGTCGAGCCGCCTGACCCTGACCATCATGCTGGTGGTGGCCGCCGTGTTCGTGCCGATCATCCTCTGCTACACCACCTGGTGTTACGTGAAGATGTGGGGCCGCACCACCACCGCGCATATCGAAGAAAACCCCTACGGACTTTATTGAGGAGCATCTGCCATGTGGTATTTCGCCTGGATTCTCGGCGTGTTGCTGGCCTGCAGCTTCGGCATCATCAACGCCCTTTGGCTGGAGGCGTCCCACTGTCTGGATGAGGTGCCCGAGCGTGCCGACTGAGGCGCGGCGGGGTGCATGGCGCGGCGCCTGGAGTCGGGCGCTGTCGCTGGTGCTGTGCGTGCCGCTCAGCGTGGTGCTGCTGGTGCAGCCCACTCTGTTGCTGGACGGGCAGGGCGGCTATAGCCATGGCAGTCTGATGCTGGTGTTGTGGGGGGTGTCCATCGGCTATGTGCACGGCATGGGCTTCGACCCGCTGGCATGGGCGTGGCGCTTGGCGTTTCAGCCGATCCTCGGCTGGTGCCTGATGGTCCTCGGCTACGCCCTGTTGCTGCCGCACTGATCCCTTTATGGGCTGGGGAAACACCACACTCCCCAACCCCACCTCCCCGTCCGCGCAGCCCGGATGCCGCCCATTTATGCTATAGCTACGCCATCCCCCATTTCTCCACCCTCCAGGAGCCCCCATGTCCCAGGAAAAACCGCGCAGCGCTGCCACCGATCTCGTCCAGGCAGGCCGCTATGCGGGCAGCGGTGACTGGCTGCCGGTCAACCCGCCCATCACCCGCGTCAGCACCGTGCTGTTCAAGGACCTGGAGGCCATACGCGCCGCCGAACGCGCCGTCGGCGGCCCCACCCGTTCGCTCACCTATGGCGCCAACGGCAACCCCACCGCCTTCGCCCTGGAAGACGTGATCAACCGCCTCGAAGGCGCCCACGGCACCTGCCTGTATGCCACCGGCCTGGCTGCTGTCGCGCAGATGTTCCAATCGTTTCTGCGCCCCGGCGAGCACGTACTGATCACCGATGCCGTGTACACCCCGGTGCGGCGCCTGGCGCGCACCCTGCTCGACGCCTTCGACATCGAGTACGACTACTACGCCGCCGACGGCAGCGACATCGAATCGCTGATCCAACCCAACACCCGCATGATCTACGCCGAGGTTCCGGGCTCCCTGGCCTTCGAGATGTGCGACCTGCCGGCGCTCTCGACGCTGTGCAAGGCCCGCGGCCTGCTGCTGGCGGTGGATAACTCCTGGGGCTCGGGCGTGCTGTACCGGCCACTGGAACTGGGCGCGGACATCTCGCTCATGGCCCTGACCAAATACGTCGGCGGCCACTCGGACGCGATGATGGGCAGCGTCAGCGTCACCGAGGCCCACTGGCCGGCATTGAAAAAGATGTGCACCGCCGTCGGCAACACCGTCAGCCCCGACGACGCCTACCTCATCCTGCGCGGCGCGCGCTCCCTCTCCGCGCGCCTGGCGATGCATCAGGCAAACGCCATGCAAGTGGCGTTGTGGTTGCAGCAACACCCGCAGGTCGCGCGGGTGATGTACCCGGCACTGCCTGAAGACCCTGGGCATGCCCTGTGGAAGCGCGATTGCCACGGCTGTAACGGATTGCTGAGTTTCGAATTCAGGGCAGCCGATCAGGCGCAGGTAGACGATTTCGTGAAAGCACTGACGCTGTTTGGCGTGGGCTATTCGTGGGGTGGGTACGAGAGCCTGGTGACCCAGGTGGACCAGCACGGCACGCGTTCGGTGGCGGATTGGTCGAAGGGCGGGCTGATGTTGCGGTTGCATGTAGGGTTGGAGAATCCGGATGAGTTGATCGCGGACCTGAGCAACGGATTTGCCGCACTCGGGTAAGCCCAGCGCCTGCCCGCAAGTGCCAACACGGCGCCACTGACGCCGCGCGCGCCTCAACTCACCGCGTAATACTTGCGCACATACACCGTGCTCTCCCACGCACACGGCGTGCCTTGCGGCACAAACACCGTATCCCCTGGGCGCACCCGCACGGTCGCGCCGTTATCGACGCTCAGCGTGACTTCGCCTTCGATCAGGTGCATCAATTCATGCACCTTGTGCGGCCGGGCGCTGCGCTGGTACGGCGTCGAATCCCAGACGCCAATCCGCAAGGTGCTGGCGCTGTCTTCGAACAGGTTGTTCGTTCGGCATTGGGGCTCGGGCCCGATCAGTACGCTGGCATCCGGCGGCGCCGAAGGGCTCAGATGGGTCTGTGCATCGAGTGCCGCAACGCCAGGCTTGTCGACACCGGTGGCTAACGTTGCGACGCAAAAGGCCCACTCGCTATCAACCGTCGCCTCGATCTGCACGGCAGTCCCGCGGCCGATCACGGCACTATTCCCCACGCCCACTTCCAGAGACTGCTCGGCGCTACGCAGCACCAAGGTGCCTTGATGGACCACCAGCATCTCGGTGAACGGATAGGCCGCGGACTGTATCGAGCCTTTGAACTGAACGGTACCGGCGGCAAACCCGGCATCGTCGAGAAATATCGTTTTGCGACCGTCGGCGAAGGGATCCTGCGCGCTCAGGCAACCCGACAACGCCGGGCTCTCGACCGCGCTGCCATCGGCCCGTGCCAACAGCAAAACAGAGGGATGGGACATGAACATTCTCCTCAAGCGAAATCAGCCAATGGCCTGGCTAACCAAGGCGAATTGCTGGACGCCCCGAGTGGCGGTGGGGATCGCGCCCATGCTCATCTGGGCGACGGTATCGACCTGCTTCAGGCCTGCCGCTTCCAGCCAGAGTGACAGGCCGCTGGCAACGGGGATATCGATGCGGACAAAGGCATAGGGCACCTTGTTCAGCAGGGTTTCGATCAGGTGCTTGGCCTGCTCGGCATCCTGCGCGATGACCGGGCCCAGGCACAGGCCGCGACCGAAGGGGCGCAACAGGGCAAAGGCCTGCAGTTGGCCTGCCGATTCGATACCCACGCCGTACTCGGCGTCGGGCAGCAGGTCGTCCAGGATCGCGGCGCGGTCCAGGCCGCTGCCGGCATTGGCCAGTTCGATCAGCCGCGGTGCATCGCCGAGGCTTAACGCTCTGCACTGTGCGCCGGCCTTTAGAGGGGTGGTCTGCGCGATGTTCGCTTGGCCCTGGCGCTGCTCGATCTGACCGAAATCCTTGAAGCCCATTTTCGTGTACAGCGGCGCGCCGGCCAGGGTCGCATTGAGCACCGCCGTGCGTGGGCCGACGGTCTCGAGCGCCAGATCCATCAAGCGTCGGCCGATGCCTTGGCCCTGGTAGTCGTCGCTGACGATCACCAGCCCGATGGTGGTGAAATCGCCTTGATGGCAGGCGAACGAGCTGCCGATCAAGCGGCCGTTGTCTTCGGCGACGAAACCCTGCCCCAACCGTTGCAGCATGGCCCAGTCCTCCAGGCGGTGGGGCCACTTGAGCGCCACCGACAAGGCATGAGCATTGGCCACATCGGCGGCGGTCATGGGGCGATAGTGAATAGCGCGACGTTGCGAAACCGACATGGCGGGTCTCCGTTCACAGATGGGCATAAGCGTTGAAAAGGCCTTCACGTGGTGCCTGTATCCCACCTGCTGCCAAGGGTGACAAGAGGCGCAAGGAGATTCGGCAGATTCCCCGATCCGCAGCTGACCAGACCACAGTAACTGCTTAAATCGACCACAACGTCGGCAGCAAATGCTCTGGGTTTTTTTCTAGGATGGAGGCCTCGCTTTTCACCCGGCTGGAGTCCTTTATGGATAGCTTCGATCCTCGTCTTATCGCTGTGCGCAGCGCTCATTTCATTGGCGGGCGCTATCGCGAGGGGCCCTCGGGCATGGACGTCTCGCGTCCCTCCGATGGTCAGGCGTATGCCGAGCTGCCGGTGGCCGATGCAGCGCTGGTGGACGAGGCCGTGAGCACTGCCTGGCAGGCGTTCAAGACCAGCGACTGGGCCAGTCGGCCACCCCGTGAGCGCGCCCGGGTGATGCGCCGCTGGGCCGATCTGATCGAAGCGGACGGCGCCGTGCTGGGGCCGCTGGAAGCCGTGGGTTCGACCCGGCCGCACAAAGATGTGCTGGGTTGGGACATTCCCTATGTGGCCGAAGGCATCCGTTTTTTCGCCGAGCTGGCCGACAAGCACGGCGGTGAAGTCGCGGCCACGCAGACCGACCGCCTGGGGATGCAGATCGCCGAGCCTTACGGGGTGATTGCGGCGATCGCACCGTGGAATTTCCCATTGAGCATGGCTTCATGGAAGGTCGCCCCGGCGTTGGCCGCCGGTAACGCGGTGGTGCTCAAGCCTTCCGAGCTGACGCCGTTTTCCAGCCTGCGCTTCGCCGAGCTGGCGCTCCAGGCGGGCATCCCGGCCGGGATCTTCAACGTCGTGCAGGGCGATGGCCGCGTCACCGGCGATGCCTTGTGTCGCCATCCACGGGTCGCCAAAGTCACCTTCACCGGCTCCACGGCCACGGGGTCGAGCATCATGTCCACCTGCGCGCTGGTCGGCCCCAAGCCCGTCACCCTGGAGCTGGGCGGCAAGAGCCCGCAATTGGTATTCGCTGATGTGCCGGACCTCGCCAAGACCGCTCGCACCGTGGCCCTGGCGATCACCGGTAACGCCGGGCAGGTGTGCGTGTCTGGCTCGCGGCTGATCATCGAACGCTCGATCATGGCGCCCTTCGTCGAGCACCTGCAGGGTTATTTCAATGCTCTCACGCCAGGGCCGACCTGGTCGCCGGACGCCACTTTGGCGCCGATCATTTCGCGCCTGCAGGCCACGCGTATCGATGGCATTGTCCAGCGCGCGCGCCAGGCCGGTGCCGAAGTACTCAGCGGCGGCGGCCTGTTCGAAGGCCTGGGCGGCGCCTATTACCAGCCCACCCTGCTGGCCGGAGTGGACAACCACAACCCGGCCGTGTGCGAAGAGATCTTCGGTCCGGTGCTGACTATTCAAACCTTCGACAGCGAAGAGCAAGCGCTGCAACTCGCCGCCCACGACACCTACGGCTTGGCGGCGGGGGTACACACCGCCGACCTCAACCGTGCCCTGCGCCTGATCCGCCAGCTCGAAGTCGGTACCGTGTGGGTCAATCGCTATGGGCGCAGCAACGACTACATTCTGCCCACCGGCGGCTACAAGCGCTCGGGCATCGGCAAGGATCTGGGCCGCGAAGCGTTCGAAGCCAACCTCCGGTTCAAGAGTGTGTTGATCGATATCGGCTGACCATTGATGGGCTTTGCCCAGGGCCTTCGAGGCCCTGATCGACTTCACGGGTGCCTTGTTCGCAAGGCGCCCGTTTTTTTGTCAGGCTGAAGCAGGTTCTGCGGTGAAACCGCCGTGGGGCTACGAAAAAACTCCCGAAAGCGCCACAAAAGCGCATGAAACAGGGCGTTGCCCAAGCCTGGAGCGCCCCGCAAAGTCTGCTGAGGCCGGGCCGCAAAACGGTGGTTTCTATCAAGCAGCCAGCACTTTCAACGCCATCTGCTGATTTCACGGTGGTGTAATGAAGATGTGTTGCAGGGGGGCCATGGCCGCTCTGACAACGGCGCAGATGCTTGTCATGCCTTGACCTAAACGAACTTTCGGGACCGCACAACATGAGCTTTCTTCGACCTAAATTCATTACGTTCGACTGCTACGGTACGCTGACCAACTTCCACATGGGCACCATGACCCGCGAGCTGTTCGCCGACCGTGTGGCGGCCGAGCAGATGGACCAGTTCGTCAAGGATTTCTCGGCGTATCGCCTGGATCAGGTCAAGGGCGACTGGATGCCTTATGACGAAATCATCAAGACCGCGCTGGCGCGTACCTGCAAGCGCTGGGGCGTGGCCTATCGTGACGAAGGCCAGCTCTACTACGACGCCGTTCCGACCTGGGGCCCGCACCCTGATGTACCGGCCGGTCTGTCGAAAATCGCCGACAAGATCCCCTTGGTGATTTTCTCCAACGCCAGCGACAGCCAGATCATGTCCAACGTCGACATGCTCGGCGCACCGTTTCACAAGGTCTTCACGGCCGAACAGGCACAAGCCTACAAGCCGCGTCTGGCGGCGTTCGAATTCATGCTCGACAACCTTGGCTGCGGCCCGGAAGACATCTTGCATGTGTCCTCCAGCTTCCGTTACGACCTGTTCCCGGCCCATGACATGAAAATCAAGAACAAAGCCTTCGTCGCTCGCGGCCATGAAGTACCGGCCAACGAGTTCTACGGCTATCGACAGATCCCTGACATCGGCGGCCTGGCGGCCTTGGTCGGCCTCTGACAGCGTTGGCATCTGGCACTTTTCAGGGCTCCAGGCGGGCCACCCGAGGGAATGACATGCGAAGTGAATCCTACTGGCTCGATACCGCAGCGCCCTTTGCCGGCGCGCAAAGCGCAGCGGTCGAAGGGCAGGTCGATGTGGTGATCGTCGGCGGCGGGTTCACCGGCCTCTCGGCGGCGCGCGCCCTGGCCATGAAGGGCGCCAGTGTGGCGGTGCTCGAAGCCGGGCGAGTGATCGGCGAGGCGTCGGGGCGCAATGGCGGGCAGTGCAACACTGGCGTGGCGCAAGACTACGCGGCCCTGAGCGCCAGTCTGGGCGCGGATCAAGCCCGTGCCTATTACAAGGCGTACGAAAGTGCGGTGCAAAGCGTGGTCACGGTGGTCGAGCAGGAGCACATCGCTTGCGACCTCAAGCGCAACGGCAAGCTGAAGCTGGCGGCCAAGGCCATGCACTACGACGGCATGGCGCGCACCTGCGAACTGATTCGTCGTGAAGTGGATGCCGATGTCGAATTGCTGACCGCGGAGCAGGCGCGCGCCGAGGTCGATTCTGCTGAATTCCATGGCGGCCTGTTGCAGCGCAATGGCGTGCAGATGCACGTCGGGCGCTTCGGTGTCGGCTTGGCCGAAGCCGCCGTACGCCACGGCGCTCAGGTGTACCAGGACGCCGCCGTCACCGGCTGGAAGGCCAATCCGGCGGGCTTCAAGGTCAATACCGCCCGGGGCTCGGTGCAAGCGCGGCAGATTCTGCTTGCTACCGGGGCGTGCCAGCACGGCGGTCCGGGCTGGTATCGCCGACGCATCGTCCCGGTCGGCAGCTTTGTGATTGCCACCGAGGTATTGCCACAAGCGCTGATCGATCAGTTGTTCGCTCACCAGCGCTCGTACGTCACCAGCCGTTTGATCGGCAATTACTTTCGCATCACCCCCGACAACCGCTTGCTGTTCGGCGGCCGGGCGCGGTTCGCCATGTCCAACAGCACCTCCGACGCCAAGAGCGGCAAGGTGCTGCGATCAGCCATGGTGCAGATGTTTCCGGCACTGGCCAACGTCAAGGTCGACTACTGCTGGGGTGGCCTGGTGGACATGACTTCCGACCGCCTGCCGCGGGCCGGCGAGCATGACGGCGTCTTCTACTCCATGGGCTACAGCGGCCACGGGGTGCAGATGTCGGTGCACATGGGCCAGGTCATGGCCGACGTCATGGACGGCAACGCTGCGGCCAATCCGTGGCGCGAACTCGACTGGCCAGCGGTGCCCGGGCACTTCGGCACGCCGTGGTTCCTGCCCCTGGTCGGCGCGTACTACCGCTACCAGGACAGCCGCCACTGATCACTGTTTGTTGCGTCACCGTCGTCGTTTGCGTTTCACGGACGCTCCGGTCAACCGAGAGCCACTCGGACAACCCCATTTTCGACAGGTAGAACTGATATGACTGACAACAAAGTCGACTCCCCATTGATCAGCGGCGAAGACAGCCTGCGCGTCTTCGAAGGCCTCAACCGCGGCATGTCACGCCGCGATGCGTTGCGCATGCTGGGTGTCGCCGGAGTCGCGGCAGCCGGTGCGGGCAGCCTGTTCGGGGCGGCGGGCAACGTGTTCGCCGATGAGTCAGCCACGCCCGCCAAGGGCAAGCCCGGCGGGCGTATCCGGGTAGCCGGGATGTCCAGTTCCACCGCCGACACGCTGGACCCGGCCAAGGGCGCGCTGTCGACCGACTATGTGCGCCACTTCATGTTCTACAACGGCCTGACGCGGTTCGACAGTCATCTGGTGCCGCAACTGGAACTGGCCGAGCGCATCGACAATACCGACGCCACGGTATGGATCATCACTCTGCGCAAGGACGTCACCTTCCACAACGGCAAGGCCCTGAGTGCCGCTGACGTGGTGTTTTCGTTGACCCGCCACAAAGATCCGGCAACCGGCTCCAAGGTCCTGCCGCTGATGGCGCAGATTACCGACGTCAAGGCCACCGGCCCGCTGGAGGTGCAGATTACCCTGAGCGCACCGAACGCCGAGCTGCCGTCGATCCTGGCGGTGTCGCACCTGTTGATCGTGCCCGAGGGCACCACCGATTTCAGTCTGGGCATCGGCACTGGGCCTTTCAAGGTCAAGGAGTTCAAGCCGGGTGTACGTTCGATCAGCGTGCGCAACCCCAATTACTGGAAGCCCGGCCTGCCGTATCTGGACGAGATCGAATTCATCGCCATCGGCGACGAGCCGTCGCGGGTCAACGCCTTGCTCTCGGGCGATGTGCACATGATCAACGAGGTCAACCCGCGCTCTACCCAGCGCATCGCGGCCAGCGCCAAACACCGCGTGGTCGATGCACCGTCGGGCAACTACACCGACCTGATCATTCGCCAGGACCAGATGCCTGGCCAGAACGCCGATTTCACCCAGGCCATGAAGTACCTGCTGGACCGTGAACAGGTCAAATCCGCAGTGTTCCGCGGCTATGCCGTGGTCGGCAACGATCACCCGATCGCTCCCGGCTCGCGCTACTACAACGCCGATTTGCCCCAGCGTCCCTATGATCCGGAAAAAGCCAGGTTCCTGTTGAAAAAAGCCGGCATGGAAAAAATCACTATGCCGCTGGTCTGTTCCCCGGCCGCCACGGGCTCGGTCGACATCGCCGTGCTGCTCCAGCAGTCGGCCAAGGCGGCGGGCCTGACCCTCAATGTGAATCGCGTGCCGAGCGACGGTTATTGGTCCAACCACTGGATGAAGCACCCGCTCAGCTTCGGCAACATCAACCCGCGCCCCAACGCTGATGTGATCTTTTCGCAGTTTTTCCAGTCCACCGCACCCTGGAACGAGTCAGGTTGGAAAAACGACCAGTTCGACCAGTTGTTGATGCTTGCCCGGGGTGAAACCGACGACGCCAAGCGCGCCAAGATGTACGCCGACATGCAAACCCTGGTCAGCGACAACTGCGGGGTCGGCATCCCGGTGTTCATCAGCAACATCGATGGCGTCGACCAGCGTATCAAGGGCTACAGTAGCAATCCGCTGGGCGGCTTCATGGGCTACATGTTCAGCGAACAGGTGTGGCTGGACGCGTAATTGCAGTGGTGAACCGACGCGGAGGGCAAGCTCATGAATAGCAACACGCTGTGGCTGATCGGCAGGCGCTTCGGCGCTGCAATCGTGACGTTGTTGATCGTGTCGATGGTGGTATTCGCCATCACTGCGGTATTGCCCGGGGACGCAGCGCAGCAGTCCCTGGGGCAGTTCGCCACGCCCGAGCAAGTGGCCGCGCTGCGGCTCAAGCTCGGGTTGGATCAGCCGGGTGTGGTGCGTTATCTGCATTGGTTGACGGGCTTGCTGAGTGGCGATCTGGGGCTGTCGGTGTCCAGCTCCACGCCTGTCAGCGAGCTGATGGCCGGGCGCGTCCCTAACACCTTGATGCTGGCGGCGGTGACCGCGTTGGTGTCAGTGCCGGTGGCGCTGACCTTGGGCATCGGTTCGGCCATGGTCCGCGGTGGTCGCATCGACAGCTTCCTGAGCTTCGTCACCCTGGCGTTGGTGGCCGTGCCGGAGTTTCTGGTGGCCACGCTGGCGGTGCTGGTGTTCGCGGTCAACCTGGGTTGGTTGTCGGCGTTGTCCTATGCCAGCGAGATCACCTCGCCGTGGCAGTTCATGCGCACCTATGCACTGCCGGTGATGACCCTGTGCTTTGTGATCGTCGCGCAAATGGCGCGCATGACCCGTGCGGCTGTCATCGACCAGTTGGACAGCCCCTACGTTGAAATGGCGCGCCTCAAGGGCGTTGGCCCCATCCGCATCGTGTTACGCCATGCCTTGCCCAATGCCATCGGCCCGATTGCCAACGCGGTGGCGTTGAGCCTGTCTTACCTGCTGGGCGGGGTGGTGATAGTCGAAACCATTTTCAACTACCCCGGCATCGCCAGCCTGATGGTCGACGCCGTCACCAACCGCGACATGGCGTTGGTCCAGGCCTGCACCATGCTGTTCTGTACGGCGTACCTGGGGTTGGTGCTGCTGGCCGACCTGTGCGCGATTCTTTCCAACCCGAGGCTGAGAACCCAATGAACGAAGTCATTGTGAAATCGACGTCAGCCGTCCCCAGCACCCCTGACCTGGCCACCGGAAAAGTAGCGCGCAGTCCCTCCTGGCTGGGGCTGGTCGGTGCGTTGGTGTGCCTGTGCTGGTTGCTGGTGGCTATCTTCGGCCCCTGGCTGGCGCCGCACCCGGTGGGCGAAGTCGTGTCGGACAACATCTTCGATGTGCTCAGCCGCACGCATCCCTTCGGCACTGACTACCTGGGGCGCGACATGCTCAGCCGGGTGTTGGTAGGGGCCCGCTTTACCGTCGGCCTGGCGTTGATCTCCGCGGTGCTTGCCAGCGGGCTGGGCACTCTTTGCGCGCTGCTGTCGGTGGTCGCGCCTAAATGGCTGGACGAAATCATCAGCCGACTGATGGATGCCTTTATCTCGATCCCGAGCAAGATGCTGGCGCTGATCATGGTGTCGGCCTTCGGCTCCTCGGTGCTGTTGTTGATCTGCACGGCGGTGTTGAGTTTCTGCCCCGGCGCCTTCCGGATTGCCCGCAGTCTGGCGGTCAATATCGAGGCGCTGGAGTACGTCCAGGTGGCCCGCACCCGTGGCGAGCGGCGCTTGTACATTGCCTGTGTGGAGATCCTGCCGAACATGCTCAACCCGGTCCTCACTGACCTGGGCCTGCGCTTCGGCTTTATCGTGCTGCTGCTCAGCGGCATGAGCTTCCTGGGGCTGGGCGTGCAACCGCCCGATGCCGATCTGGGCTCGCTGGTGCGCGAAAACATAGGCGGCCTCAATCAGGGCGCCCCGGCGTTGGTGATCCCGGCGCTGGCTATCGGCAGCCTGACGGTTGGCGTCAACCTGTTCATCGACCGCATCTCGTCGCGCCGCAGTCGCCGTAGCGCAGGACACTGACATGACTGAATTGATCCGAGTGCAAGACCTGCGCGTGGTCGCCACGGGTGATCGCGGCGAGGTCGAGATCGTCAAGGGTGTCAGCTTCGCGCTGGAACAAGGTGAAGTGCTGGCGCTGATCGGCGAGTCCGGTTCCGGCAAGACCACCATTGCGTTGGCGCTGCTGGGTTATGCGCGACGCGGCTGTCGGCTGGCCGGCGGCGTGGTGCAGGTGGGCGAACACGACATGCTCGGGCTGGGCGAAAGCACCCTCCAGCGCCTGCGCGGCAATCGCGTGTCGTATATCGCGCAAAGCGCGGCGGCGGCGTTCAATCCGGCCAAGAAGCTCATCGATCAAGTCATCGAGGGCGCGCTGATTCATGGTCTGGGCACCCGCGACGCGCTGCAGGTCAAGGCCATCGGCTTGTTCCGCGACCTGGCGTTGCCCAACCCCGAGGGGATCGGCCAGCGCTATCCGCACCAGGTCTCGGGCGGGCAATTGCAGCGCGTCATGGCGGCCATGGCGCTGATCAGCGATCCGCTGCTGGTGGTGCTCGACGAGCCCACCACGGCGTTGGACGTGACCACCCAGATCGATGTGCTGCTGGCGTTCAAGCGCGTGGTGCGCGAGCGTGGCGCCACGGCGGTGTACGTGTCCCACGACCTCGCGGTGGTGGCGCAGATGGCCGACCAGATCGTGGTGCTCAACGGCGGCCGGATCGTCGAGCAGAGCGCCACCGCAGCGCTGCTCAAGGCGCCTGCCGAGGAATACACCCGCAGCCTGCTGGCAGCGGCGCGGCCGGATGCGACCCTGTCACCCGACAGCGAAACAGGCCGGGGCAGGCCAATGTTGACCATCAAGGGCATGACCGCAGGCTATGGCAAGGCGGACCTGCAAGGCATGCCGATGATCCGCGTGCTCGAAGACATCGACCTGACCATTCACCGTGGCCAGGCCATCGGCGTGATCGGCGAGTCGGGCTCTGGCAAATCGACCTTGGCCCGGGTGGTCGCCGGTTTGCTGAGCCCGGCCCGCGGCGAGCTGGCGTTTGACGGCGCGCCGCTGTCGGGCACCCTGGCCGGTCGGACCGACGATCAGTTCCGGCGCATCCAGATGGTGTTCCAGAACGCCGACACCGCGCTCAATCCGATGCACAGCATCAGCACCATTCTGTCGCGGCCGTTGAAGATGTATTTCGGCCTCAGGGGCGCGCCACTGCGCCAGCGTATCGATGAACTGCTCGACCTGGTGCGCTTGCCGCGGGACATCGCCGAGCGCCGTCCCAACGAACTGTCCGGCGGTCAGAAGCAGCGCATCAACCTGGCCAGGGCGCTGGCGGCCAAGCCGGACCTGATTCTGTGCGACGAGGTCACCTCGGCCCTCGACACAGTGGTGGGTGCGGCGATCCTCGAGCTGTTGCGCGATCTGCGCCGCGAGCTGGGGGTGTCCTATCTGTTCATCAGTCACGACATTTCCACGGTGCGTGCGCTGTGCGATGACATCGTGGTGATGTACAGCGGCCACAAGGTCGAAGAAGGCCGGCGCGAAGCGTTCAGCCGCCCGCCGTTCCATCCTTACACCGATCTGCTGGTGCATTCGGTGCCCGAGTTGCGCCAGGGCTGGCTGGAAAACTGCGGCACCCAGTGCGGGCCGTTGCCGAGCATCGGCGCGCCGGCCAACGTGCCCGAGCTGTGCACCTTCCTCAACCGCTGCTCGCAGCGTATCGACGGCCTGTGCAACAAGACCGCGCCCGGCCGGCGGGTGATCGAGGGTGGCAGCGAGATTCTCTGCCACCGCGACAGCGTCGAACTGCAAGACACACAAGCACCTTTGAACAGCATCATCGTGGGAGCCTACGCATGAAAGGGCGATTCGCAAGACTCGGCGAGCGCGACCGCGCTACCGTCAGCCTGCTGGTCGATGGCACGCCCATCGAGGCGTTGCAGGGCGACACGCTGATGGTCGCACTCTTGACCCAAGGCACCGCGCTGCGCGAATCGGAGTTCGATTCCGGGCGTCGCGCCGGCTTCTGCCTGATGGGCGCTTGCCAGGACTGCTGGGTCTGGACCCGCAGCGGGGAACGCTTGCGCGCTTGCTCCAACGAAGTCCGCGAAGGGCTGGATATCATCACCACGCAACCGGAGGCAGTATGGCCACTGCACGGGTAGTCATCGTCGGCGCCGGACCGGCCGGCACACGCTGCGCCGAAACCTTGCTGGCAGCCGGTATCACGCCCATCGTGGTGGATGAAAATCGCCGCGATGGCGGGCAGATCTATCGTCGTCAGCCCGAGGGCTTCACGCGTGACTATCAGGCGTTGTATGGCAGCGAGGCGGCCAAGGCCGAGGCGCTGCATCAGAGCTTCGACCGCTTGCGCGCGCGCATCGATTATCGGCCCGACACCCTGGTGTGGAACCTCACGCCCGGGCAGTTGCATTGTCAGAGCCAGGGCCGCCACTCGGTCATCGAGTATGACGCGCTGATTCTGTGCACCGGTGCGACGGACCGGTTGATGCCGCTGCCGGGTTGGCAACTGGCGGGCACCTACAGCCTGGGCGGCGCGCAGATCGCGCTCAAGGCGCAATCGGTTTCCATCGGCCACAACGTGGTGTTCATGGGCAGCGGGCCGCTGTTGTATCTGGTCGCCAGCCAGTATCTCAAGGCCGGTGCACAGGTGGCGGCGGTGCTCGATACCTCGCCGCTGAGCAACCGCATCAAGGCCTTGCCCAAGCTGCTGGCGCGCCCGGCCGTGCTGCTGGAGGGGGCTCGGTTGCTGGCGCGGTTGTACCGGAGCAAGGTGCCGGTGCACTTGGGTGTAGAGCCACAGCAGGTGCTGGGCGACGCGCGCACCGGGGTCAGTGGCGTACGGTTCAAGACGGGCGACGGCCGCGCGGTGCAACTGGAGTGCGACGCCGTGGCCTTGGGTTATCACCTGCGCCCGGAAACCCAGCTGGCCGATCTGGCGGGCTGCGATCTGCGTTTCGATGACGTGTCGGGGCAGTGGTTGCTGGCGGTCGATGACGAGGGGCGGACCTCGGTCAGCGGTGTTTACGGCGCCGGCGACGGCGCCAGGATTCGCGGTGCCGACGCCGCCGAACAGGCCGGGCGGCTGGCGGCGATGGCGCTGTTGCAGGATCTGCAGCAGCCGGTGGACGCCACCGCCCGGCAAGCCTGCAGCCAGTCGCTGGCGGTGATGGAGCGCTTTCGGGTGGGGCTGGCTGAAGCCTTCCCCTGGCCCCAGGCGCAGGCCAAGGCGTTGCCCGACGACGCGATCGTTTGCCGGTGCGAGATGATCACCGCTGGCGAGCTGCGCGGCGTTGTACGTGAAAAGGGCGCGTGCGAAGTGAATCGTGCCAAGGCCTTCAGCCGGGTCGGCATGGGCCGCTGCCAAGGCCGTTATTGCGCTCAGGGTGGCGCGGAAATCATTGCTGCCGAGGCCGGTGTGGCCGTCGAATCGGTCGGCCGCCAGCGTGGCCAGGCACCGGTCAAGCCGCTGTCGATGCACATCGAAGAGGAGGTGTCATGAGCCCGCAAAAAAGTGATGTGTTGATTGTCGGCGGCGGCTTCATGGGCGCGGCATCGGCGTTTTTTCTGCGCCAGCGCGGGCGCTCCGTGACTTTGCTGGAGCGCGATCAGATCGGCCAATACGCCAGCGGCGTGAATTTCGGCAACGTCCGGCGCCAAGGGCGGCACTTGGGCCAGCTCGACCTGGCCAACCGCTCGCTGGCCTTGTGGAAACGCCTGCCGGAGCTGATCGGCGAAGACCTGGAGTTTCTCCCCAGCGGCCATATGCGCGTGTGTTACGACGAGGCCCATATTGAAGAATTGCATGCCTATGCCGCAGCCCCCGAGGCGCGCGAGCTGGACCTCGAAGTGATTACCGGCAAGGCCTTGCATGAGCGTTTTCCGTTCCTGGGGCCGGAGGTCAAAGGCGGCTCGTATGCACCCCATGATGGCCACGCCAATCCGCGCTTGGCCGCGCCGGCGTTTGCCCGCGCGGCCGTCCGTGCCGGTGCTCGGGTCGAAGAGCGTACCGAAGTGGCCGAGGTGCAGAAAGTCGGCGGCCAGTTCCACGTCACGACCACCGACGGGCAGCTGTTCATCGCCGAGCAGCTGTTGATCACCGCTGGCGCCTGGGGCGCGAGGTTGTCCCAGCAGTTTGCCGAGCCGGTCCCCCTGGAAACCCATGGCCCGCAGATGGCGGTGACCGAGCCAGTGCCGTATTCGTTGCCGACGGTCATCGGCGTGTACACCAGAATCCCCGAAGAAGTGATCTATTTTCGCCAGATAGCCCGCGGCAACATTGTCATCGGCGGTGGCTATCGCAGCCGCCCCGACATGCTCAATCGCCGCGCTCTGGTCGAGCCGCGCAGCACCATCAATCAGATCGAACAGATGCGCCGGCTACTGCCAGGCGCAGCCAATCTCAACATCATTCGGGTGTGGAGTGGCATCGAAAGCTACACGCCGGATTCGTTACCGGTCATCAGTGCCAGCGGCAAGGTCGATGGCCTGTTTTACGCGTTCGGCTTCTGTGGCCATGGCTTCCAGCTCGGCCCTGCGGTGGGGGACGTGATGGCCGAGCTGATGAGCACCGGCCAGACCACCACCTCGATCGCGCCCTTCGACGTCCGCCGTTTCGCCACCAACCCTGTGGAAGCGGGCTGCGCGTCCAGCGGCGATGCCTTCCAACCCCTCGCCCCGCCGTTGCCCCTTGCCGGCGACCTGGCCAGCCTGCAACCCAGGAGCACCCTGTCATGAAAGCCCGTGTGAGCGACATCCTGAAACGTTTGATCGCGTTCGATACCGTGTCCAGCGAGTCGAACATGGCGCTCATCGAGTACGTACGCGACGTGCTGGCCAGCAAAGGCATCGAGGCGCTGATCGTCAAGGACGAGACCGGCCGCAAGGCCAACCTGTTCGCCAGCGTCGGGCCGCAGGACACGCCGGGTATCGTGCTGTCGGGGCACACCGATGTGGTGCCGGCCGCTGGGCAAGCCTGGACTGTGCCGCCCTTCGAGGCCACCTTCAAGGACGGCCGGGTGTATGGCCGCGGGACCTGCGACATGAAAGGCTTTATCGCCCTGGCCATCGACACGATGCTCGAGGCGGCCGAGCATGACTTGAACCGACCACTGCAACTGGCACTGTCTTACGACGAGGAAATCGGCTGCGTCGGTGTACGGCGCCTGCTCGACGTGCTGGAAATGGCGCCGCTGCGCCCGTTTCTCTGCGTGGTGGGCGAGCCCACGCTGATGCAGTTTGCCGTCGGTCACAAGGGCAAGGCGTCGTACCGCACCTACTGCCGTGGCCAGGAGGCGCATTCATCACTGGCGCCACGGGCAATCAACGCGATTCACCTGGCCAGCGATTTCATCTCTTCGCTGCGTGACAGCCAGCGGCGTATCGAACAACACGGCACGCGCGACGCGGGCTACGACATCCCCTACAGCACCGTGCACATCGGCCGGATCGACGGCGGTAAAGCGCTGAATATCGTGCCCAACCTGTGCACGCTGGAATTCGAGTTCCGCAACCTGCCGGCCGACGATCCGCAGTTGCTGCTGGACGAGTTGCGCGAGCGCGCCGAAGCGCTGGTCAGCGAGGCCCGGCAAGTGTCCAGCGTTGCCGCCATCGACATCGAGTTGATGAACGAGTACCCCGCGCTCGAGACCCATCCGAGTGTCGAGGCGGTGCGCTTGCTGCACAGTTTTGCCGCGCCGGGCACCGAGCACATCAAGGTGTCGTTCGGCACCGAGGGTGGCTTGTTCGCCAATCGCCTCAACGTGCCGGTGGTGGTGTGCGGCCCGGGCTCGATCGAGCAGGCGCACAAGCCCGACGAATACATCGAGGACAGCCAACTGCAAGCCGGCGAGCAATTTCTGCAGACCCTGCTTGGCTCGTTGAGGCAGTAGAGCCTGCCGTGGGCGCGTGAATTTCAGCATCCCGCGCTGCTGACGCACCGCTTTCAGCATCCTGCACCGAGGCGCCTGCATAGACTGGCAGTTGTCTCGGATCAGGACTCGATCATGCTCAAACATCAATTGAAAGATGCCAGCCTGCTGGTAGAACGCGCCTACGTGAACGGCCAGTGGATCAGCGCGCACGACGGCGCCACGCTGGCGGTGATCGACCCTGCCACCGGCGAATGTCTGGCGCATGTGCCGGCCATGAATGGCGACGACACCCGCCTGGCCATCGCCGCCGCCGAGCGCGCCTGGCCGGCCTGGCGCGCCAAACCTGCGGCCGAGCGCGCAGTGCTGCTCGAGCGTTGGCATCAGGCCATGCTGGATAACGTCGACGATCTCGCCCTGATCATGACCCTGGAGCAAGGCAAGCCGCTCAACGAGGCCATGGGCGAAATTCGTTATGGCGCCAGCTTCGTCAAATGGTTCGCCGAAGAAGCCCGCCGCGCCTATGGCGAAACCATCCCGGCGCCCGCCGCCGACCGCCGCTTGATGACCCTCAAGCAGCCGGTGGGCGTGTGCGCGGCCATCACTCCGTGGAACTTCCCCAACGCCATGATCACCCGCAAATGCGCGCCGGCGCTGGCGGCGGGTTGCCCGATCATCGTCAAGCCCTCGGAACTGACACCGCTGTCGGCGCTGGCGCTGGCAGTGCTGGCCGAGCGTGTCGGTATTCCCGCTGGCGTCTTCAATGTGATCACCGGCTTGCCCGCCGGAATCGGCGAGGAGTTAACCGGCAACCCCGCCGTGCGCAAGATTTCGTTCACCGGTTCGACCGCAGTCGGGCGTTTGCTGATGCGCCAGAGCGCCGAGCACATCAAGCGCCTGAGCCTGGAGCTGGGCGGCAATGCGCCGTTTATCGTGTTCGACGATGCCGACCTGGAGCAGGCCGTGGCCGGCATCATGCTCAGCAAGTTTCGCAACGCCGGCCAGACCTGCGTGTGCGCCAACCGCATCCTGGTGCAGAACGGCATCTACGAGCGGTTCGCCCAGCGGCTGGTGGAGGAGGTCGGCAAACTCAAGGTCGGCAATGGCCTGGAAGCAGGCGCGACCATCGGCCCGCTGATCAACCCCGCCGCCGTCAGCAAGGTCGCGCGGCACATCGACGATGCCCTGAGTCAAGGCGCCAAGCTGCTGTGGGGCGGCATCCCGAGCGGCGACAGCCAATTCGTGCAGCCCACGGTGCTGGGCGATACCCACGCCGGCATGCTATTGGCCAATGAAGAGACCTTCGGCCCAGTGGCGCCGCTGATGCGCTTTACCGACGAGGCCGAGGCACTGGCGCTGGCCAATGCCACGCCTTACGGGCTGGGTGCCTATTATTTCACTCAGGACCTGCGTCGCTCGTGGCGCTTCGGCGAGGCCCTGGAGTTCGGCATGGTCGGGCTCAACACCGGGATCATCTCCATGGAAGTCGCGCCGTTCGGTGGCATCAAACAGTCTGGCCTGGGCCGTGAAGGGTCGAGCTACGGGCTGGACGAGTACCTGGAGGTCAAGGCCTTCCACGTGGGTGGTCTATAACCTATTGCACGCTTCGATCGATTGGCTGAGGACACAACAATAATGACCAGAACATTCAGGATCGCCGCGATTGCCGGCGATGGGATTGGCAAGGAAGTCATGCCCGAAGGGCTGCGCGTGCTCGATGCAGCCGTGCGCAAGTGGGGCCTGGCGCTGGAGGTCGAAGTATTCGAGTGGGCGGACTGCGATTATTACCTCGCTCACGGGAAGATGATGCCGGATGACTGGTTCGCTCAGCTCGAAGGCTTCGACGCAATTTTCTTTGGCGCCGTCGGCTGGCCGGACAAGGTCCCGGATCACATCTCGTTATGGGGATCGTTGCTCAAATTCCGTCGCGACTTCGACCAGTACGTGAACATTCGCCCAGTGCGCTTGTTCCCCGGTGTGCCATGCCCATTGGCGGGGCGCGAACCGGGCGATATCGACTTTGTGGTGGTGCGCGAAAACACCGAGGGCGAGTACTCGTCGGTCGGCGGCAAGATGTTCGAAGGCACCGAACACGAGTTCGTGCTGCAGGAGTCGGTGTTCACCCGGCGTGGCGTTGATCGCATCCTCAAGTTCGCCTTCGAGCTGGCGCAAACCCGACCGCGCAAGCGCCTGACTTCGGCGACCAAATCCAATGGCATCTCCATCAGCATGCCGTATTGGGATGAGCGCACGGCGCTGATGGCCGCCAATTACCCCGAAATCACCTGGGACAAACAGCACATCGACATCTCTGCGCGCGCTTCGTGTTGCAGCCGGATCGTTTCGACGTGGTAGTGGCCTCCAACCTGTTCGGCGATATCCTCTCCGACCTTGGCCCGGCCTGCGCAGGCACCATCGGGATCGCGCCGTCGGCCAACCTCGACCCGCAGCGGCGCTTCCCTTCGCTGTTCGAGCCGGTGCACGGCTCGGCGCCGGATATTTATGGGCGCAACATCGCCAACCCGATTGCGATGATCTGGTCGGCGGCGTTGATGCTGGATTTTCTCGGGCAGGACGACGCGCGTTATCGCGCGGCCCACGACGGTATTCTCGCGGCCATCGAGCAGGTCATCGCCAATGGGCCGACCACGCCTGATTTGGGCGGTTCGGGGTCGACCCAGGCCGTGGGCGAGGCCATCGCTAAGGCGCTGTGACGCTGTGAACCCGATACGGCAATGGCCGAGTCAATAACCGCGGGTGCGGTCGACCTGGCCTTGCATCGGCTCGCCCCGCTCGAAGCGGCGGATGTTTTCCAGCAGCTCGGGGAAGGCGCTGTCGGGTTGCGTCATGGCGGCGATATGCGGAGTGAGCAGGATGTTCGGGTGGCCCCAGAAGGGGTGATCCGGCGCCGCTGGCTCGTGCTGGAGCACGTCCAGCACAGCGGCGCGGAGCTGGCCGCTGTCCAGCGCGTCCAGCAAGTCGGCTTCGACCAGATGCTTGCCGCGGCCCATATTGATCAACGCCGCGCCGGGGGGCAGTTGCGCGAATAGGGCGCGGTCGAGGATGCCCTCGGTCTGCTCGGTCAACGGCAGGACGCACAGCAAGATATCGCACTGCCCGAGAAAGGCGGGCAGTTGCTCGACCCCCGCATGGCAGGTGACCCCTTCGATTTGATGCACGCTACGCGCCCAGCCTGAGAGCGCGAAGCCGAACGGCTTGAGGCTCGACAGAATATGCTGCGCCTGCAAACCCAGGCCCATGACCCCGATCCGACGTTTGGCGGCCGGCACCAGCCGATGCGCTTGCCACTGGTGCTGTTGCTGCTGCTGGCGATACCGCAACAGGTCGCGGTGCAGGCTCAGCACAGCCAGGCAGGCGTATTCGCACATGCCCTGGCTGATGCCTGGATCGAGCAGCCGTACCACCGGCAAGCTGGCCGGCAACCGGGCCAGGTCCAGTTGGTCGACCCCCGCCGACAAGGCAAACAGCACCTTGAGATTGGGCAGTCGTTGCTCCAGGTCTTCGGGCGCCTGCCAGGCAGCGAGGTAGTGAATGTCTTCAGGGTTGCCGATATCCGGCCAGGCGCGCCATTCGATATCCGGGGCATGTTGGGCGAACAGCGCTCGCCACTGTTCACCGCGCACGGGGTCAGCTTTATAGAGGAGCGCCATGGGCATTTCCTGAGTCGAGAAAGAGGGCGCTTCATGATGCCTGAGTGGCAAAGCAGGATCGCCTGAATGGATGATCCCGGCGGCGCGCGAACGCCTGTATTCAGGCCCGCTGCAGCAGATTCGACGGGCCCGGTGGTGGCTGAAGGATTCTGCCGTTTGCCAGGGGTAAAACAGTGGATGTGGACGTCTGGGCGGGCAAGTTCGGCGTAGTCGA
The DNA here is from genome assembly GCA_903970465.1 of Gammaproteobacteria bacterium. Taxonomy (GTDB): domain Bacteria; phylum Pseudomonadota; class Gammaproteobacteria; order Pseudomonadales; family Pseudomonadaceae; genus Aquipseudomonas. The sequence goes on along the minus strand of CAJCIO010000029.1, from coordinate 3,948 downwards.
TTGTGCCGAAGCTTTAACCTGAACAGCATCGCCACCCCCTGCCGATTGTCAGGACCCTTATGGAAAACGCCATGAACAGCAAAGTCGACGAAGCACCTCATTTTCTGCGCCTGCGTGATCAGTATGTTCCGCGCGGCATTGTCACTGCCCACCCGTTGGTCATCGATCGCGCCCAAGGCTCCGAGTTGTGGGACGTGGACGGCAAGCGTTATCTGGACTTCGTCGGCGGCATCGGCGTGCTGAATATCGGGCACAACCACCCGAATGTGGTCAAAGCGGTGCAAGCCCAGCTGACCAAGGTCTCTCACGCCTGTTTTCAGGTGGTCGCCTATCAGCCCTATATCGACCTGGCCAAGCGCCTGTCGCAGCTGATCGGGGGCGCACAACCGTACAAGGCGGTGCTGTTCACCTCCGGTGCCGAAGCGGTAGAAAATGCCGTGAAGATTGCCCGCGCCCACACGCAGCGCAGTGCGGTCATCGCCTTTCGGGGTGGCTTCCATGGCCGCACCTTGCTGGGCACCACGCTGACCGGCATGAGCCAACCCTACAAGCAGAACTTCGGGCCGTTCGCGCCGGAGATCTTCCATACCCCGTACCCCAATGCGTATCGCGGGTTCAGCATCGATATGGCCCTGGCCGCGCTGGATGAACTGCTGGCGACCCAGGTGGCGGCCGAGCGCGTGGCGGCGATCCTTATCGAGCCGGTGCAGGGTGATGGCGGCTTCCTGCCCGCGCCCGTGGAGTTCCTGCAGGCCTTGCGCGCGCTGACGCTCAAGCATGGCATCGTGCTGATTCTGGACGAGATCCAGACCGGCTTCGGTCGCACCGGCAAGATGTTCGGCTTCCAGCACGCGGGCATCGAGCCGGACCTGGTCACCGTCGCCAAAAGCCTGGCCGGCGGCTTGCCGCTCTCCGGCGTGGTCGGCCGCGCCGAGATCATGGATGCACCGCTGCCCGGCGGCTTGGGCGGCACCTACGGCGGCAATGCCTTGGCCTGCGCGGCGGCGTTGGCGGTGCTCGACACCTTTGAGCAAGAGCGACTGGTCGAGCGCGGTCAGCAACTGGGCGCCCGCCTGCGCGATGGCCTGCTGGCCTTGCAGGGGCGTTACCCGCAAATCGGCGACGTGCGCGCAACGGGCTTCATGGTCGCCATCGAGCTGATCAAGGACGACGACCAGCGCAGCGCCGATGCCGATCTGACGCAGCGCCTGATCGACCAGGCCCGCGTGGGTGGATTGCTGGTGATCAAGTGCGGGGTCTACCGTAACGTCCTGCGCTTCCTGGCACCTTTGGTGACCACCGAAGCGCAGATCGACGAAGCCCTGCAGATTCTGTCAGCGGCCTTGGCACGCGTCTTGATCGCCAAGTAGCCATCATTGCGCTGGCGCGGGGAGCGTTCCTCGCGGCGACGTGCACGCATTGAATGTTGGGCTGTATCGGAGGTTTGACTTGCCATGGGGCTGACTGAATATCGCGCACTGCTGATCGACTGCGATGAAGTATTGGTAGACCGCGATTCCGGGGTATGGAGCGCCTTGCAGCCCTTGCTCGAAAGCCGCGGTGGCACGTCCGACAGGGCGCAGATCCTGGCCGAGTACAAGGCTGTGATCAGCGCACTGTATCCACGTTTCGACGAACTGGGGTTCAGCGGGTTGCTGTGCTTCGCCCACCGCCAGATGGCCGAGCGCCTGGGCATCAAGGCCAGTTGGGAGGAGGGCATGACCTTCGCTCGCTCGGTGCCGACCTGGAGCGTGTTCGAGGATGCACCGGGGGCCATGCTGTACCTGCGCAAGTTCTACCGGCTGCTGGTGTTCGTGGACCGCGATGCCGAAGACCGCGGCGTGCTCTGCGAGCGTCTGGGCTTGATGCCCGACGACCTGCTATCGCCTGCGGCGCACCCGATGGAGCTCACCGATTGGCTCGGCACTCTGGCCATCGATCCGCGCCACACCCTGCGCCTGTCACGGCCACCGGCCCGCGCCATGGCCGACGGCGGCCTGTGCTTGATCCGCCGCGACCGCGCCGACCACCACCAACCGTGCCCGGCAGAGGTGTGCATCAGCAGCATGGCGGACCTTGTCCGACAACATCAGCTGTCTTTACGGCGCTGATTTTGCTAGAAGATTGACCACAACGAACGGCAGTGCAGAGGCGCGTAATGGAAGGCTTGGTCAAACTGGATCGTATTGACATCAATATCCTGGTCGAGCTGCAAAAGGATGGACGCATGACTAACGTCAGCCTGGCCGACGCGGTCGGGTTGTCCGCCAGTCCGTGCCTGCAACGGGTCAAACGCCTCGAGTCGGCCGGTTATATTTCCAGCTACAAGGCGCATCTCAACCTGGCGAAGATCACCGAATCAGTGACGGTGTTTACCGAAGTGTCGCTGAGCGATCATAAACGCGAGGATTTTGCCAAGTTCGAAGCGAATATCCGCCTGGTGGACGAGGTGCTGGAGTGTCATTTGATCAGCGGTGGGTATGATTATCTGGTGCGGTTCATGACCCGCAGCATTCAGCATTATCAGGATGTGATCGAGGAGTTGCTGGACAAGAATATCGGGATTTCGAAGTACTTCAGTTACATCGTGATCAAGTCGCCGGTGATGAAGGATGGGGTGCCGTTGAGGAAGTTGTTGCGGCATTGAGGGGGGATTCGATCGAGGCTGCTTTAGCATTGGTCGAAGCCGTTCAAGATGGGGATGCTGCAGATGACAATACGCTGATCCGGTCGATGCCTGTAGCCTGTGAAGTTAGTGGCGAGCCTCAGCCTTTCGATGCTTGCGGGGGGGGGCGGATGGCCCACGACAAACGCGCTGAAACAAGTGCTGCCTCAAATTAAAAACTCAAAGATTGATAATAGCTTCACGGTCTCGGGCAGCTTTTGTTGAAGCAACTTATCGAGGTACTGCCTTGCGCTCAGTGGTGGCATTTTCAATGATGCACGCTGGCGTCTGGCAGCTTCCAGTACGGCTGCTTGATCTAGATCCCACAGATCGGCAATGAAGTCGTCAGGGTGCAAAGACTCTATATCGAAGGCTTCAAGGGTATTCTTGGGAAAATCCTTGAGGTTGAAAGTCACGATGACGGAAGCGTTGCACTTGATCGCTGCGGCCAGGACATGTCTATCGTCTACATCGGGTAGCTTCAGGCCTTCGATCAGCTGTTCGTAGTCAGTGACCAAGCCGTCAGGCACAGCTGCATCCATCAGTGAGGACGTCCTGTCCAACTGTTCCCGGTTGAGCTCAGGGCGATTCACTAAAAGATTACGCTTCCACTCCTCATGGATTTGCTCTGACCATCGTGCGCGATACACACCGGTTAGCGCCAGATGCATCAGGAAATCACGCAGCGGGGCAGGGTAAAGCACGTTCGCATCATAAACCGCTGTGAACGGCGAACACCTCATTCGTATCCCATCCCCAGTTCCTGGGCTTGCGCCGCCAACTCGTCCATTGCCGAACGACTTGCATGATCGCGCTTTTCCTTATACGCCATCAAGTCAGCGAATTTGACCCTGCGGTGGCGGCCCGTCTTCGTGTGGGGCAACGCACCTTCATCCAGCAGCTTCACCAGATGTGGCCGGGAAACATTAAGGATGTCCGCGCCTTCCTGAGTGGTCAGCTCGGCATGAATCGGCACGACCTTGACGGCATTGCCTAGCGCCAGTTCGCTGAGGATTTCGCCGAGCAAGCGCAGAGCGAATGTCGGCAGTTCGACGATTTCACGATGCTGGCTCTCACCCACCAGTTCAATCCGTTGAGTTTCAAGCTTAGTGGACAGGAACGCGGCCAACTGGCGGCTTGACTCCACGGCGGCAGCAATTTCCTTCGCGTCAGGAAGCGCAGTGCGGGTGAGGTCGGCGGTGAACATGATCATCTCCATAAAGGCTGTATTGAGCTGTGACCGAGTGCACGTTCGCCAGCTACGAGGCCTTTATATTCGAAAT
>CAJCIO010000028.1 GCA_903970465.1 Gammaproteobacteria bacterium | reverse complement strand
TAGCCGGCATGGATGCCGGCTAAGCCCCGCTGGGCCATGGAAGGCCCATCGGGGCGTGCCCTGCGCAAGCGTGCCGGAGCGCGGGCACCCTGAGCCTAAGCGAAGGGCCAATGCTGGGGCGGCGAACCCAAGGCCGGCTCGAAAGCAGAACCACCCCGAATCCCCGCCCAGTTCACCCGATAGGCCTAACGTATCGCCGCCAATGCCCCCAACAGCGCAGGCGGCATCACCAACGCCCCCAGCTTCAAGAACGTCCACGCGCTCACATGCAGCCCCTCGCGGCGTACGGCGATCAGCCACAACAAGGTCGCCAAGGAACCGGTGATCGACAAATTGGGGCCAAGGTCTACCGCTACCACCAAGGCTGCTGTCGTTTGCCCGGGCAGGCTCGCCAACTGGCCGACCGAACCGGCGATCAACCCTGCCGGAAGGTTGTTCATCAAGTTCGTGGCGATCGCGACCAATATCCCGGTGCCCCAGGTCGCCTGTGCGGGCGCTTGTTGCGTCCACTGCTCCAACGCCTTGGCCAGCTCCGCGATCACCCCGGTCATGGCCAACGCCTCCACCAGCACGAACAGCCCTGCCACCAACGGCAGCACAGCCCAGGACACACCCTTGAACACCGCCCATGGCGTACGGCGTTGCAGCACGTGCACCAGCGCTACCGTCAGCAACCCAGCGATGCACGTTGGCAGCCCTAGCGGTTGATCCAGTGCCGACACCACCAGCAACAACACCGCTGTCACCGCAATGCCCGCCGCCGTCAGCCGTGCGCCCATGGGCAGCGGGCCAAGTGCCGAAACTTCGGCCAATGGTTGGCGCAGATGCTTGCGCTGGCTCAGCCGCAACACCCCGTAGGTAAGCACGATCGCCGCCAGCGATGGCAGGCTGAACTGCGCCAGCCAGTCCAGCAACGGGGGCATGTGGCGGCCGAAGATCACCAGGTTGGCCGGGTTGGAAATCGGCAGCACGAAGCTCGCGGCGTTAGCGATAAAGGCGCAGATGAACAGATAGGGCAGGGGGTCGGCCTTGGCGGCCCGTGTCGCGGCGTATACCGCCGGGGTCAGCACCACCGCTGTGGCGTCATTGGATAAAAACACCGTGACCAGCGTGCCGACGCCGAACACCAGATCGAACAAGCGCTGGCTCGAGCCACGGGCGTGCCGCGCGGCCAAGGTCGCCAGCCAGTCGAACAGGCCCTCGCGCCGGGCCATCTCGGCCAGCAGCATCATGCCGATCAGGAACAGATAGACGTCGTCCCCCTTGGTCACCGCGCTCAGCGCCAGCGTTACGGGTATCAGGCCGCTGATAACCAGGATCAGCGCGCCGCCTAGCGCCCAGATGTACTCTGGCACCCGCCACGGCCTCAGGATGACGCCAGCAGTGGCAACGGCGGTGATGCACCAGATGATCAACGGTGAATGCATAGGGCGAACTCAGGAGGCAGTGGAGGATCGATCGAGGGATTCAGGCAATGCCAACAATAGCAGCACAGCCACTGCGGCAATGCCTGCCAGGGTCAGGAACGCCACGCTATAGCCGGCTTCCTGCACCACCCAGCCGGCCAGGCCGTTACTCAGCGCAGCGCCCAGGCCAAACGCAGTGGTCACAGCGCCCAGGCTGACGTTGAAGCGCCCGGTGCCCGCCGTGAAGTCCTTGACCACCAGCGGCAGCAACGCACCGAACAGACCGGCGCCAATGCCGTCGAGCAACTGCACGCCCACCAACCAGTACGGGTTATCGGACAGCGTGTACAGGACTCCGCGGATCGGCAGGATGGCGAACCCAGCCAGCAACAGCGGTTTGCGCCCCCAGTGATCGGCACGGGCACCCACCAGCAGGGCGGCAGGTACCATCACCAGTTGGGCTGCGACGATACAGGCCGAAGTCAGCGGAGTGGCCAGGGTCAGGTCCAGCTGCGAGAGCTTCTGGCTCACCAGCGGCAACATGGCGGCATTGGCCAGATGAAACAACGCGCAACATAACGCGAACAGCAGCAGCGGGCGATTGCTCAGCAGCGCCCGCCAACCGGAGGCCTGCTCGCCGTGGGCAGGATCGAAGCCCCGCGCCAGCTGATGATCGATATCCCCAGGGGCCACGGCCACTACGGCCACCACACTGCAGACCGCCATGATCGCCATCAGGTAGAACACCGCTACCGGCCCGAACAACCAGGCGAAGCCCCCCGCCAGCAGGGCAGCACAGGCATTGCCTGCGTGATTGAAGGTTTCGTTGCGCCCGGTACGGCGAGTGAAGGCCTTTGGACCGGTCATGCCCAAGGAGATGGCTGCGATGGCCGGGGCGAAGATCGAGGCTGCCGCCGCGCTGAACGCCTGGGTCAGCGCGACCCACGTGAAGTCGCTGATGAACGGCAATATCACGCAGCTACCGGTGACCACCAGAGCGGCCACGGCGACGATCAGGCGTTTGCCACGAGTCCGGTCGATCAGCGCGCCTGCCGGGGTCTGGGTGACCAGCGCCGCCAACCCGGCGAGGGTCATCACCATGCCAATGCTGGCCGGTTCCCAATGGTGCACCGCCAACAGATAGATGGCCAGGTAAGGCCCCAGTCCGTCGCGAACATCGGCAAGAAAGAAGTTCAGCGCATCCAGCGCATAGGTACTGCGAGGCGAGGCAGAATGGGCCATGGTGAGCTCGACGAAGGACGCGTTGAAACTCAGTGTGGGAATCGGCCCTTTAAGTTCCGTACCTGCCCCATCACTTTGCACAATCGTTGTGGGAGCGGGGTCGATGTGGGAGTCGGGCCACCCGCGAAAGGCTCCAGCGACTCCCGGCGAGGATCACTCGTCGACGTGCATGAACTCCCGAGCCCACTCCACATAGCGTTCCGGCCGTGTATAGACGCGGGTCAGTTCGTTGGCACTGAGGTTTTCGGTGCTGTGGGTCAGATTGCGCTGCGCGCGCAGGGCATCGTAGGTGGCCTTGATGGCCGCGAAATAGGCGCCGTGGCCATCCACGCAGACACGCACGCCGAGCTTGGCCAGCCGCGCATCGTCCTGCAGCGCCTGGTTGCCGTAGGTCACCAGCATCAGCGGCACGGTCAGGTTGGCGGCGATCTGTTCCAGATGCTCGAAGTCACGCACGCCGACCATGCAGATACCATCGGCACCGGCCTTCTGATAAGCCTTGGTGCGGTGAATCACTTCTTCGGTGGACAGCACGCTGGCGTTGGTACGGGCGATGATCGCCAGCTCGGGGTCGACCCGAGCTTCGAGCCCTGCGCGGATCTTGCCGATGCCTTCCTCGACCGAGATCAGGTCGGTGGACTTGCGCCCGAACTGCGCAGGCAGCAGGGTGTCTTCGATGGTCAGTGCGGCGATGCCGGCACGCTCCAGTTCGGTCACGGTGCGCATCACGTTAAGGGCGTTGCCGTACCCGTGATCGGCGTCGGCGAGAACGGGCAACTGGGCGACGCGACCGATGCGCGTGGCCTGCTCAACGAACTCGGACAACGTGATGAGGGCGAAATCCGGTGCGCCCAACACCTGCAGGGAGGCTACGGAGCCGCCGAGGATGCCGCACTCGAAGCCGAGGTCGGTGGCGATCCGTGCAGACATCGGATCGAACACCGAAGCGGTGTGATAGCAGGTGTGTGAGGCAAGCAACTCGCGAAAGGCGCTGCGCAATCCCTTGTGGGAAATTCTGGACATATTTGCTCCTTATGGAGGCAGTACCGGGTTCATCCCGTCGGGCTATGGAATCGTTTAAGCCGCGTATGATAAGGAATAAATTCGTCTGTGACGATTGGTCGCGCTGTCGCAGAGGGTGAAAGATGACCGAGCGGTCTATTCGAAGGGGAAATCGCGGGCATGACCCGCGATTTTTTTGCTGCGAGGGGGGTGCTGGACTCGCTTAGTCGGAGCCGTACTTCGGCGACCGCGGCCCGTACAGCAGCCCGGCTGGTTGCCCCGCCGACAACAGTCGCGCACTGGTAATCCCGGCGATCGGGTGGCCAGCGTCGGTGGATGAATTGATGATCTGCTTCACTGCCGCCGTGATCAGCATGCCGATCAGCCCGCCGCCGTTATTGTTGCCTTCCTCGCTGGAGGCCGTCGCAGTACCTGTCCACAGCGTGGTCCCGGTCTTCAGGTCGACCAGCTTGGCGGTGGCGGTGACCACGGTGTTGCTGCTGATGATCATGTAAGTGGTGCCGTACTGGGTCACCTTCACGTACATCGCCGCGTCGGCACCAAAGATGCTGCGCAGCTTGTCGGCTGGCAGCTCAGCGATATCGTTGGGGTTGTCCAGGCCGTTCTGGTGGAACGTCTCGGCTGCCAGCGCCACTGGCACCACGTAGTAGCCCGCTTCGGCCAAAGGGAAGGTCACCTGGGACATCAGGCTGTAGCTGGCCTTGATATCCGGTGATTCGTTGATCGGCGGCAGTACCAGAATCGAACGTGGGCGGGCTTGCTTGAACGCCGCGTAGTCGACGGTTTTCGGCGCCACGCAACCGCCCAGCAGGGCCAGGGCGAACAGCGCCACCAGTGGTTTGAGAACATTCATTGGGCGGCTACCTTGGCGTTTTTCAGGAGAAAGTCCATATACGCAGCGGACTCGGGGAATTCTGCCTTCTCGGCCTGAAATTGCTGAACCATCTGGTCATCCTTGCCCAGGCTCGAATACAGCAGACCCAGTTGCGCGTGATAGCCCGGTGGTACAACGCCGTTCTTGGCGCGAATCTTTTCCAGGTCCGCTTCTAGCGCCAACGCCTGGGCCTGCTTGGATTCACCTTTGAAATACTCGTAGACCTGCGGCTGATAGCCTTCCCACTGATACATGGTTTTAGGTCCGGAACAGCCCGCCAGCAGCGCGCTGGCCAGCAACGCCACGGCGAACGCCGGGCGGCAAATCAAGTAACGGGTCATGACTGATACTACTCCGTGTCAGTACTGGACGGGCCCGTCAGCGGGCCCCACTTCACTGTGTTGAATTCAACGCGCGCTGGGCTTCCAGCTGCCATTGTCGACAGCCTCGACCAACCGGTTCACCGCCTCGCGCATCGCCAGGTCGAGGACCTTGCCGTTGAGCGTCGAGTCGTAGCTGGCAGTGCCGCCAAAACCGATGACTTCACGGTTCGACAGTGCGTACTCACCCGCGCCCTGGGTGGAATACACCACTTCCGAGGTACGGATATTGACGATGTTGAGGTTGATCTTGGCGTACGCCACTTGAGTCTTGGCGCGCCCGAGAATGCCGAACAGTTGCTGATCGCCAGTCTCTTTGCGACCGAACTCGGTGACGTCACCGGTCACCACGTAATCGGCGCCCTTGAGCTGCTGGGTCTGGCCCTGGATCTGCGCTTCGCGCTCGATTTCACCCATGTTGTCGCGGTCCAGCACGCTGAAGCGGTTGGTCTGCTGCAAATGGGTGATCAGCACGGTCTTGGCCTGGCTGCCGAGTCGATCGACACCATCGGAGAAAATCCCGCGCATGTAGCTGGAGCGGTTATCGAACTTGCCGACGGCAATCGGCGAGCGCTGACCGGACCAAGGCCGGGCGGCACTTTCGACTTTTTCGACGGGCAAGGCGCGCGAGCTTTCGGTCGCGCAACCACTGGCGAGCGCCAGGGCGAGGGCGGTCATGCTCAAACACATGACACGAGTAACTGTTTTCACCGGGTATCTCCTGAAAAGACCGATCCATGGAATCGAACCATCAAGGCTCAAGGATCGATTGGCGGGGGCATCATACAGTGGTGGCATTATGACGTCATTAAAATGTTGCTGGGTTGATACAAGCGGTGATGCGCAGTGGATAACAAGGAGTGCCTGTATGCGGCAATGATGACAGCTGAGATTGGCGGAGCATGAAGATGTTTGTTCGGAAGCGATTTCTCGGAATCGTCCTACGCGCGTGTGGGAAATCGCCTGACATCATTTCTCGCAAGTTAACCTTATCCTCAGCGCCACATTTTGTAAGGGGCGAGGGGCAAAGGTGATCGCAAGGATTTTCGGATTCGTGTTGCGCTGGACATGGTGCGCGATGGGTGTGCTGGGGTTGTTGGTATGTATCGGCGCTGTAATCTGGAGCGGCGCGGACAAGTGGATGGACACTCAGGCAGACAGTGAGGACAGCTGGTATCCCTCGCCTAGCGGCAAATACGTCGCCCGGTATGTATGGCAGGCGGGTGGTGGTGGGATTTCGCCGTTCTGTTTCGAGCAAGTCTACGTTTACCCCGGTTCGTGGGCGCACCATCCAAACCGTCCGGATAATCGAGACCATCAGGTCTATCAGTCGTCCTGTTCAAGTGTTTCCATCGCTGCGGGATCCCCTGTCGAGTGGGATAACGATCAAACAATGAGAATCAGGATAACGGTTGCAGGTGGGGCATCGAGCGCCGCGCGCGATCGCGAGATGGCTATGGTGTTGGAAATCAAAGACTAGCGGCTTTGCTGTTATCGGTGTTTCCCGGCTGATACGACGCCACGACACTCCCCAAACCCGATGCCGGGCAGACCCGGCCCCCGGCAGCGGGCTCGCAAGATCACCTCATCCCCATCCAGCAAAAAGCTCCGCGTCTCACCATTCTCCAATATCAGCGGCCGCTTCCCGCCCTCGGTGATCTCCAGCAGGCTGCCATATTGCCCAGCTACCGGTCCCGACAAGGTCCCGGTGCCGAACAGGTCGCCAGGCTGCAACCGACAGCCATTGACACTGTGATGCGCCACCATCTGCGCCACGGTCCAGTACATGTACTGAGTGTTGCTCAGCCCAAGTCGCTGCGGCGCCAGGCCCGCCGCGCGCATCTGCGGGGTGAGCAGCAGCGCCTCCAGTTCGATGTTCAGGGCGCCGTGGCGTTGATCCTGTTCGTCGAGCAAATACCCCAGCGGCTGCGGATCACCCGCCGGTCGCGGCGG
>CAJCIO010000027.1 GCA_903970465.1 Gammaproteobacteria bacterium | reverse complement strand
CCACGCCTAAGTACTCAGCTGCCATCCCCCATCCAGGCGTTCTCAGCCCAGTTCGAGGGCATCGGGCGCTTCGTCCGTAACAGCAGATGGCCAATGAAACTTGCGCTGCTTCTGATCTCGCCAATCTTCATCATCATCGGTACCGCACACTGGGTCAGCCTGATGCTGTGCTGGCGACCCCGCTGGCCCAAAATCATCCGCGAAGCAGGAATACCCGGCAAACCCATTCCACCCATCACCACGCTGGATGACTACCCGCCGGAAACCCAAGAGCGGCTGCTCGCCAACGCAGATCGCTATGAGCTCAAACCCGGCGAGCGTCCCGTAAAAAAATCTCGCGCCCGCCCTCGTCGAGCGTCGAACGCTAAAAAGGTACCTAATCAATGAAACCGATCGTTTTAGTCGGTTGCAAACACGAGTGCCCCATACATGGCGAAGGCGAAGTCGAGTCAGGCAATTCTGGCACCTTGATTGATGGCCGGCCTGTCGCTTGTGTTGGCGACTCGATCAGTTGCGGTGCGGTGATCCAGTCTGGCTCTCCCACCTACAGCATCGACGGACAGCCCGTCGCTCGCCTGGGAGATACTACCAGTCATGAAGGAATACTTGTTGAAGGCAACGAAGGGTGGTTAGTTGATTAGCATTCCAAGTCACAACCACGGCATCCCCGAATGCTCCAAGGCGCACTTTAAGGACAGATTCACTTCTCAATTAATGGATGAATATGACAACGGGGGCAAGATGCGCGCAACCTATCAGCGCGCAACGAGGGGCAACGCAACTCTGCCATCAACAATATGCGGGTAAGCGCGTCAAACCGATCCGCAGAGCAGAGCAGAGCAGAGCATCTACAACGAACGCAAACCAGCGGTCGCACAGCCTGTTCTTGGCGTCGAAGCCTTGATCATCTGTGGCGCCATGCACTAGCCCCCCATAGGCGAAGACAGCGGGTAACGCCATTGTGGGAGCAAGGCTTGCCCGCGAAGGGGCCAGCCCTGCCCACATCAAATTTACTGCTGCAACTCAGCCTCAGTAAACAAATCACTGAACAGCATGCTCGACAGATAACGCTCGCCCGAATCCGGCAGGATCACCACGATCGTCTTGCCTTGCATCTCCGGTTTCTCCGCCAGGCGCACAGCCGCAGCCATGGCCGCGCCGCAGGAGATCCCACAGAGGATGCCTTCCTCCTGCATCAAGCGCAGGGCCATGGCCTTGGCCTCGTCGTCACTCACCAGTTCGACACGGTCAACGATCGACAGGTCGAGGTTTTTCGGCACGAAACCGGCGCCGATGCCTTGGATCTTGTGCGGGCTGGGCTTGATCTCTTCGCCGGCCATCGCCTGGGTGATTACCGGCGAACCGATCGGCTCGACGGCCACCGACAGGATCGACTTCTTCTGCGTATGCTTGATGTAGCGCGAGATGCCCGTGATGGTACCGCCGGTGCCGACTCCCGCGACCAGCACGTCCACGGCGCCATCGGTGTCATTCCAGATTTCCGGGCCTGTAGTCTTTTCGTGAATGGCCGGGTTGGCCGGGTTCTCGAACTGCTGGGGCATGAAGTACTTTTCAGGGTTGCTGGCCAGCAGCTCGGCGGCCTTGTCGATGGCGCCTTTCATTCCCTTGGCGGGCTCGGTGAGCACCAGCTCGGCACCCAGTGCCTTGAGGACCTTGCGCCGCTCCACGCTCATCGAGGCCGGCATGGTCAGCAACAGCTTGTAGCCCCGCGCGGCCGCCACGAAGGCCAGGCCGATGCCGGTGTTGCCCGAGGTGGGCTCGACGATGGTCATGCCGGGCTTGAGGCGACCTTTGCTTTCGGCGTCCCAGATCATGTTGGCGCCGATCCGGCACTTGACCGAATAACCGGGGTTGCGCCCCTCGATCTTGGCCAGGATGGTCACGCCCCGCGGGGCGATGCGATTGATCTGTACCAGCGGCGTATTGCCGATGGAGTGCGCGTTGTCGGCGAAAATGCGGCTCATGGGACGGGTCCTTATGCATCAGCGTCAAAACTCAAGGGTATGCCTGCCACGCGAACGAGTCCAGTCGAGGCGAACCGATGCTGCACCCAGTAGTCAACCGTCAATATCCTCTGAGAACCTTGTCATGAAACGTCGCTACAGCTGGCCCCTATGGACCTTGGTTGGTCTGCTGCTGATTCTGGTAGCGGTCGACATTGCCCTGCCCTACGTGGTGCGCGACTACCTGAATGACAAGCTGGCGAGCATGGGTGACTACCACGGCCATGTCGATGACGTCGACCTGGCGCTGTGGCGCGGCGCCTACCGGATCAATGGCCTGAAGATCACCAAGGTCGACGGCAAGGTGCCCGTGCCGCTGCTGGACGCGCCGGTGATCGATCTGTCGGTGAGCTGGCATTCACTGTGGTACGACCATGCCGTAGTGGCCGAGATGCAGTTTGTGCGCCCGACGCTCAACTTCGTCGACGGCGGTGCCAACAAGCAGGCCTCGCAGACCGGTCGCGGTACTGACTGGCGCGCCGAGCTGGGCAAGCTGCTGCCTATCACCCTCAACGAAGTACGCATCGATGATGGCAAGATCAGCTTTCGCAATTTCACCTCGACCCCGCCGGTCAACCTCCAGGCCACCCAAGTCAATGCCAGCGTCTATAACCTGACCAACGTAGTCGACGTGAAGGGCCAACGCGATGCGCGCTTCGAGGCCAAGGCTCAGCTGTTTGGCCAAGCGCCCCTGGAAACCACGGCCACTTTCGCTCCCTTGAGCAACTTCGAGGACTTCCAATTCCGTTTGCGCACTACTGGCGTCGAGCTGCGCCGGCTCAATGATTTCTCCAGCGCCTATGCCAAGTTTGACTTCAACGCCGGGACAGGTGACCTGGTGATTGAAGCCGACGCCAAAAAAGCCCAGTTGAGCGGTTATATCAAGCCGCTGCTACACAACGTCGATGTGTTCAATTGGCAGCAGGATGTCGAGAACAAGGACAAAGGCATTTTCCGTTCTATCTGGGAAGCGATCGTCGGCGGCTCACAAACCGTGCTGAAAAACCAGAACAAAAACCAGTTCGCCACCCGCGTGGACCTCAGCGGCAATGTGCACCGCCAGGATATCAGTGCGCTGGAAGCGTTCTGGGAGATCCTGCGCAATGGGTTCGTGCAGGCCTTCAATGCGCGTTACGAGCAAGCACCGCCCAGTGCAGGCTGACGCCATTCCCCTGTACCGATGGGGCTTGCCCCCGGCAGCGGTGAGTCAGGCATAGAGATGTGGCTGACACGAGCTATCGGGGGCGAGCCCCCTCGCTACAGGTTCGGAGGGGCGTTATAGTCGGGAATGTCTATTCAAATTAACAAGACCGGAGTTGCACCGATGAAATTCGAAGGCACAGCCGCGTACGTCGCCACCGACGACCTGAAACTGGCGGTCAACGCAGCCATCACCCTGCAACGTCCTATGCTGGTCAAGGGCGAACCCGGCACCGGCAAGACCATGCTCGCCGAGCAGTTGGCCGAGTCCTTCGGCGCGCGGTTGATCACCTGGCACATCAAATCCACCACCGAGGCCCATCAGGGCCTGTACGAATATGATGCGGTCAGCCGCCTGCGCGACTCGCAACTGGGCGTCGACAAAGTCCACGATGTGCGCAATTACTTGAAGAAGGGCAAGTTGTGGGAAGCCTTCGAGTCCGAAGACCGGGTCATCCTGTTGATCGATGAAATCGACAAGGCCGACATCGAGTTCCCCAACGACCTGCTGCAAGAACTCGACAAGATGGAGTTCTACGTTTACGAGATCGACGAGACTATCAAGGCCAAGCAGCGGCCGATCATCATTATTACCTCCAACAACGAAAAGGAACTGCCGGACGCCTTTCTGCGCCGCTGTTTCTTCCATTACATCGCCTTCCCCGATCGCATCACCCTGCAGAAAATCGTCGATGTGCATTACCCGAACATCAAGAAGGAACTGGTCAGCGAAGCGCTGGATGTGTTCTTCGATGTACGCAAAGTGCCGGGCCTGAAGAAGAAGCCTTCGACCTCGGAATTGGTCGACTGGCTCAAGCTGTTGATGGCCGACAATATCGGCGAAGCGGTCCTGCGAGAACGTGACCCCACCAAAGCTATTCCGCCACTGGCAGGCGCCTTGGTGAAGAACGAACAGGACGTGCAGTTGCTCGAGCGCCTGGCGTTCATGAGCCGTCGCGGCAACCGCTGATTTTCGATTTTCTGCCAAAGGGCGACAGCCATGCTGCTCAACCTCTTCAATGAAATGCGCGCCGCCAAGGTGCCGGTCTCGGTGCGCGAGTTGCTCGACCTGATCAACGCCCTTGAACAGCGGGTGATCTTTGCCGACATGGATGAGTTCTACTATTTGTCGCGGGCAATTCTGGTCAAGGACGAGCGCCATTTCGACAAGTTCGACCGGGCGTTTTCGGCGTACTTCAATGGCTTGCAAAACCTTGATCAACACCTCGAAGCGTTGATTCCCGAAGATTGGCTGCGCAAGGAGTTCGAGCGCTCGCTGACACCCGAGGAGCGTGCCGAGATTCAATCCCTCGGTGGGCTCGACAAGTTGATCGAAGCCTTCAAGCAGCGTCTTGAAGAGCAGAAAGAGCGCCACGCCGGTGGCAACAAATGGATCGGCACCGGCGGCACCAGCCCGTTCGGTTCGGGGGGTTACAACCCCGAAGGCATTCGCGTCGGCGAGGCCGGCAAGCGCCAGGGCAAGGCGGTGAAAGTCTGGGATCAGCGCGAATACAAGAACCTCGACGATCAAGTCGAACTGGGCACTCGCAACATCAAGGTCGCCTTAAGGCGCTTGCGCAAATTCGCCCGCCAAGGCGCGGCCGACGAACTGGACATCGATGGCACCATCGACCATACCGCTCGCGATGCAGGCCTGCTGAACATCCAGATGCGCCCGGAGCGGCGCAACTCGGTGAAGTTGTTGCTGCTGTTCGATATCGGCGGCTCGATGGACGCCCATGTAAAGGTGTGCGAAGAGTTGTTCTCGGCCTGCAAGACAGAGTTCAAGCATCTGGAGTATTTCTACTTCCACAACTTCATCTATGAATCGGTATGGAAGAACAACTCGCGCCGCACCTCCGAGCGCACTTCCACCCAGGACCTGCTGCACAAGTATGGCGCCGATTACAAAGTGATCTTTGTCAGCGATGCGGCGATGGCGCCCTATGAAGTCACCCAGCCTGGCGGCAGCGTCGAGCACTGGAACGAGGAAGCCGGGTATGTATGGATGCAGCGCTTCAAGGAAAAATTCAAGAAGCTGATCTGGATCAACCCGTACCCGAAAGACACTTGGGGATATACCGCGTCGACACAGATCATCAGGGAGTTGGTCGAGGACCAGATGTATCCGCTTACCCTGCGCGGCCTGGAAGAAGGGATGCGCTATCTGGCCAAGTAACAGCCTGAAACAGCGCTAACGCCTGTGGTGAGGGGAGCTTGCTCTCTCACCACAGGGTTGGCTTGGAAGCGCGATTACCGCCAGCTCTCGTGCTTGCTTATCTTGCCCCGATGCCGCCCACCGGCAAACGCCCAGTCGAGCAGCACGATAAACCCTTCGATCAGCCACGCCAGCAGGAACGCGCAGGCGATCCCCCAGCCGATTGCCTCTGGTGCCAGCAGGACCTGATAGCTGTAGCCATTAAGCGTCTCGTCGCGAATCGCAGGATCGGCGGCGGTGATCACGTGCCAGGCCTTTTGATACCAAGGCCCCTGCAACGCCATCCATTCGGCATCCAGCGCGGCCTGGCGACTGACCAGGGTGCCGATGCTGGTGGCGTCCGCGCGGAAAACCGGGTCTTCACTGCTGCGATAGTGCTCGACCAGTGCCTGCAGATTACCGTTGAAGAACTGGTTGGCCGTATCGCTGAAACCTTTGAGGCTCTGTTGCGCCTCGTTCAGATGCGCCTCGACCCGGTGGCTGTAATCGTTGATGAAACCGGGCACCTGCACGCCCACCAGCAGGCCGAACGTAAACAGAATCAAGCGCGCATAACTTCGCAACATGGGAGCTTCCCTATTCGATAATCGCTGTCTGGCCATGGTCTGTGCATTCACCGCCGCGCCACAGGCGCCATTCGCCCGAAGCGTAGCGATGCCAGATTTCGTCTTCGGTCAATGGCTCGGTGGCGATCACCGTGACCACATCGTTGGGCGTGGTTTCGGCCTGAAAATCGACGATCACGTCCACATCTTTGAGGCGCGCCGGGCCGAAAGGTGCCCGCCGGGTGATGTGCACCAATTTGCTGGAACAGAAACTGAACAGCCCGTCGCCGTCGCTCAGGAGGCAGTTGAATACGCCTTGGCCACGGTACTCGGTACAGGCTTTGACCAGCACCGGCAACAGCGCTTCGAGGCTGACCGGCTCGGGAAACTCACCACGGATGCGGTTGAGCAGATCGCAAAACGCCGCCTCGCTGTCGGTGTCGCCCACCGGCTGATAAAAGCCCAGCGCCGGGTTGAAGTCGGCCAACTGGCCGTTGTGGGCGAAACACCAGTTGCGCCCCCACATCTCGCGAACGAACGGGTGGGTGTTGGCCAGGCACACCTTGCCGACATTGGCCTGGCGGATGTGGCCGATCACTACTTCGCTCTTGATCGGGTAGCGCTGCACCAGTTGTGCGACTTGGGATTCGCTGCTCGCGGTCGGGTCCTGGAACAGCCGCAGGCCGCGGCCTTCGTAAAAGCCGATGCCCCAGCCATCGCGGTGCGGCCCGGTGCGGCCGCCGCGCTGCATGAGCCCGGTAAAGCTGAAAACAATGTCGGTCGGAACGTTGGCACTCATGCCCAGCAGTTCGCACATGTGCGGGTTCTCGCAATCAGCGTTAGAGGCGCGGTTCTACGCGATAACCGGTAGCGGCAGGGGCAGCGGCAGGACGGCGTTCGCCGTGCGCCTCGAATCGTTCCTGGGCCTCTTCCTCCTCGTTGATTTCGGCGGCGCGACGCTCGGCGGCAGCCGCCTGCTCGGCCTTGCGCCGGCGCGAGGCGCTGACGATAGGCCAGCGAATGAGCACGAAGATCAGGTACAGGCCGAACGCAAACATGCCATACATGGCCAGGTCGGACGCGGCCTGCAGGATGTTGTTACCTGCCTTGACCAACAGGTCGAGGGCCGTGATGGCGATGGCCGGCGCGTAAAGCTCCTTGAGCGGATCGACGATGGTCGGCGTGGCGAGCAACACCAGGGCCAGCACGCGCAGCGGCTCGCGCAGATAGCGCCACATCCAGCGGGTCAGGCGAAACCAGACCAGCAAGCAGCCGACAGCGGCGATAGCGTAGATGCCCCAGGCGAGGAAATAATCGTGCTCGGTCATGGTGTCCGTGGTAAGGCTGGCAAAGAGACGCTTATGATAACGGCTTTATGAAAGCAAAGCTTCCCCGAGAGCGTTGTGGTGCTGCTGATGGCCTCTTCGCGAGCAAGCTTTGCTCCCACAGTGCAATGAGGCCAGCACCGTACACTTGTAGGAGCAAGGCTTGCCCGCGAAGAGGCCCGTATGAACGCCATCATTTGCAAGCCCATCCTAGGCGCTCGACCTTCAAATAATTCAGGAATCCCCATGGCCTCGACCCACTCCCTGCCCCCCATCGCCCGTCGCGCCGCGGGTGACGATCCCTATGCCTGGCTGCAAGAGCGCGACACCGATGCCGTGCTCGACTACCTCAAGGCCGAAAACGCCTATCAGGAAGCGCAACTGGCCGATCAGGCGCCATTGCGTGAGCAGCTGTTCGAAGAAATCAAAGGCCGCATCCGCGAAACCGATCTGTCCCTCGCCTCGCCTTGGGGTCCGTGGCTGTACTACACCCGCACCACCGCCGGGGACGAATACGCGCGCCACTACCGCTGCCCGCGCCCGGCCGATGACTCGCCGACCGTCGACGAACAGCACGAGCAGTTGCTGCTCGACCCCAACGTGCTGGCCGACGGCGGCTTCCTCTCGCTGGGTGCCTTCAGCGTCAGCCCGGACCACCAGCGCCTGGCCTACAGCCTCGACACCAACGGCGAGGAAACCTATCGCCTGTACGTCAAGGAGCTCGATAGCGGCGCCATCACCGAGCTGCCGTTCGAGCAGTGCGACGGCAGCATGACCTGGGCCAACGACAGCCAGACCTTGTTTTTCGGCGAGTTGGACGACACCCACCGCCCCTGGAAGCTGTATCGCCATCGCCTGGGCAGCGAAGTCGCCGAGCCGGTGTTCGAGGAAACCGACGGGCGCTTCTTCCTGCACTGCTACCGCGCCAGTTCCGAGCGCCAGTTGATCCTGCTGCTCAACAGCAAGACCACCAGCGAAGCCTGGGTGCTGGACGCCGAAACCCCGGCTGGCGATTTCACCTGCCTGGCGCCGCGGGTCGAGGATCACGAGTACTACCCCGACCACGGCCAGCTCGAAGGCCAGTGGACCTGGTTTATCCGCAGCAACCAGGCCGGCATTAACTTCGCCCTTTATCAGGCAGCGGACACCGGCCAGGTGCCGGGCCGCGAACAATGGCAAATTTTGATCGAACACCGCCAGGACAGCATGCTCGAAGGCGTCACCCTCAACGCCCGGGCCTACAGCCTCAGCCTGCGCGAAGGTGGCCTGCCGATCATCGAGGTGCACCCGCAGGGCGCCGCGGCATACCGCGTGCAACTGCCGGATGCGGCCTACAGCCTGTATATCTCCGACAGTCTGGAATTCGACAATCCGCGCATCCGCCTGCGCTATGAGGCCCTCAATCGCCCCGCTCAGGTGCGTCAGCTAAGCCTGGCCGACGGCGCCCAGGTGGTGCTCAAGGAAAACCCGGTGCTTGGCCCGTTCAACGCCGACGACTACCTGAGCCAGCGCCTGTGGGCAACCGCCGCCGACGGCACTCAGGTGCCGATCAGCCTGGTGCAGCGCCGCGATACCGTCGGCCAGGCCACGCCGCTGTACCTTTATGGGTATGGCGCCTACGGCGAGAGCCTTGATCCGTGGTTCTCCCATGCCCGTCTGAGCCTGCTGGAACGCGGCGTGGCTTTTGCCATCGCCCACGTACGCGGTGGCGGTGAGTTGGGTGAAGCCTGGTACCGCGCCGGCAAGCAGGAGCACAAGGCCAACACCTTCAGCGACTTCATCGCCTGCGCCGAGCACCTGATCGCGCAGCAACTGACCAGCCCCGCACAACTGGTGATCAGCGGTGGCAGTGCTGGCGGCCTGCTGATCGGCGCGGTGCTCAATCAGCGTCCTGAACTGTTCCGCGCGGCGATCGCCGAGGTACCGTTCGTCGACGTGCTCAATACCATGCTCGACCCGGACCTGCCGCTGACGGTCACCGAATATGACGAATGGGGAAATCCACAAGAAGCCGACGTGTATGCGCGCATCAAGAGCTACGCTCCTTATGAGAACGTCAGCGCCCAGGCGTATCCGGCCATGCTGGTGATCGCCGGTTACAACGACAGCCGCGTACAGTATTGGGAAGCCGCCAAGTGGGTGGCCAAGCTGCGCGCCACCCGCACCGACGACCATTTGCTGCTGCTCAAGACCGAACTCGGTGCCGGGCACGGCGGCATGAGCGGGCGCTATCAGGGCCTGCGTGACGTGGCGCTGGAGTATGGATTCGTGTTCAAGGTGCTCGAGCTGGTATAAATTTCTCTTACCCCGCAGGCGATTCGGCGTTCGTCTCGGGGTTTTCACCTATAGCAAAGACCTGATGCCATGCCTGATCCGACCTACCTGAACAACGAAATTCGCGACATGCTGATGGACTGCGGCATGTTCGTGCAGATTCATCCCGATGACCTGAAGGTAGCCTCGGGCTATTTCAGCATCGTCGACGTCGCCAAGGACCAAGCGATCTTTCGTGAAGGCGATGCAGGCACCTTCATGTGCATCATTCACTACGGCCAGGTGTCGATCCAGAAGACCGACAGCGAAGGCAAGCAAGTGGAAGTGGCGACCCTGCGCAAAGGCCGCGCGTTCGGCGAAATGGCTGTGCTCGACGGCGAACGGCGTTCAGCCAGCTGCATCGCCGCGCAGGACTGCAAGCTGTTGAACCTGGGCAAGGACTCGCTGGAGAAGATGCTCAACGACGCGCCCAAGGTGGGCGCCAAGATCATCCGCGTGTTGGCGGTGTCAATGTCCAAGCGCCTGCGCATGGCGGATGGGCAGCGGGTGTCGTGATCCGGGCATTGTGCTGACCGGGCTGGCCCTTTCGCGGGCAAGCCTTGCTGCCAAAGCTAGCCTTGGGTCGCACGCTGGTGGGAGCAAGGCCTGCACGCAACAAGGCCCGTACTGACGACATCAACCCCCAGGCGGCTTGCTCTTGCCTGCATCAGCCGCGGCATCCGGGGCGCTGGCCGCCTCGCGCGCGGGTGGCGTCGGCACTTGTATCGGTGGCAACGCGGGCTGACTGTCGGTGAGCGGGCTGCCAGTCAACACTGCCTGGGTCGAGACTTGCGGATAAGGGGTTGCGGCCGCCGCGGTCGGGCTCTGCGGCACGGGCAACACCGGCCCTTCAGGCGCCTCTACAGCGTGGGCCTGAGCCAGGGTGAAACAGGCGAAGGTCGCAATGACCAGAATAAAACCAGACCTCATGTAACACTCCAACACCATGCCGACCACAAGGCTACTCCCTGTCGGGGCAAATTGCGCTTGTCGTGGCGACACTTTCATTCAAAAGCTCATGCAAATCATTGCAACGCGATCACCCGTGGGAGCGAACTGCGCCCGCCAAGCGGCCAGCAGTGTCGATACTTGTCGTCAGACTTGGATAAGCTGAGTTTTGAGCAAGTCGCGGAATGTCTGGATCAACGGCTCGCGGCTGCGACCTCGGCGCAATATCAAGGTAAATGGCGCCTGATAGCCAAAGGTCGCGGGCGACAGGACGCGTAAGTCGCCTTTGTCGACCCAGGGCTGCGCATAGTGCTCCGGCAAATAGCCGACATAAGCGCCGGACAACACCAGAATCAGCTGTGCCTCCATGCTGTCGACCGTCGCCGCGCTGTGCTTGAAACCATGACGCGCCAGCTCCGCCTGGCTCCAGTAACCGCGCCCGACCATGCGTTGCTGGGTGATCACCTGCGGCGGAATGCGCCGCTCGCTGAACAGCGGATGCCGGCTGCTGCAGTACAGCCAATGCTGCTCGCGATACAGTGGCTGATAGACCAGCCCGCTCATGCGCGTCGAAAACGCTCCGATGGCCAGGTCGAGCCGATTGTCCTGAACCGCTAGCTGCAATTCATAGGGGCTGAGCACCGACAAGTGCAGGTGCACCGCCGGATGCTCCTGGCTGTAGGCACCAATGGCTTCAGCCAGCGGCAGGGAGTGATCGTTGACGGTGGAGTCGATCACTCCCAGATTGAGCGTACCGCGCAATTCGCCCTTGAGCGCCGCGGCATATTGCTCGAAGCCTTCCATTTCGGCCAACAGGCGCAGGGTCTCCTGGTGGAACAGCTCGCCCTTGCTGGTCAGGCTGAAACCGCCACGGCCGCGGTGGCAAAGGACGATCCCCAGGGCCGTTTCCAGTTGGCTCATGTAGGTGCTGATCGCCGACGTCGACAGGTTTAGCTCCTGCTGGGCCGTTGCGAAACCCTGGTGGCGCACGACGCTGACGAAGATTCGCAGCAGCTTCAAGTCCGGCAGCGCATTGCCCATCACAACCCCTGTAGCGAAGGGGGCTCGGCCCCGATAACGGTAGGCCGGACACCGCAATGGTGCTGACCCGATGACGGGGGCACGCCCCCTCGCCACGGAGTTTACTTCAGAAAATCCTGAACTAAGTATTTCTCGATAGCGATTCTTCCCCATCCCGGCAATGCCCAGACTCCGGCCATGCATGCCCGCTCTTGAACGGGCCTCAAGCTTGAGACTGGAGGTGTCAGCCGTGGAAAAAATCTATCACCAACCCTTGGGCGGCAACGAAATGCCGCGCTTCGGCGGTATCGCTACCATGCTGCGCCTGCCGCACTTGCAAAGCGCGGCGGGCCTGGATGCGGCCTTTATCGGCATCCCGCTGGACATCGGCACCTCGCTGCGCGCCGGTACCCGCTTCGGGCCGCGCGAGATCCGCGCCGAATCGGTGATGATCCGTCCCTATAACATGGCCACGGGCGCCGCACCTTTCGATTCGCTGTCGGTGGCCGACATCGGCGACGTGGCCATCAATACCTTCAATCTGCTCGACTCGGTGCGGATCATCGAGGAAGCCTACGACGAAATCCTCGAACATGATGTGATCCCCATGACCATGGGCGGCGACCACACCATCACCCTGCCGATCCTGCGGGCCATTCACAAGAAGCATGGCAAGGTCGGGCTGGTGCACATCGACGCCCATGCCGACGTCAACGATCACATGTTCGGCGAGAAGATCGCCCACGGCACCACTTTCCGCCGCGCCGTCGAAGAAGGTTTGCTGGATTGCGACCGCGTCGTGCAGATCGGCCTGCGTGCACAGGGCTATACCGCCGAAGACTTCAACTGGAGCCGCAAGCAGGGCTTCCGCGTGGTCCAGGCCGAGGAGTGCTGGCACCAGTCGCTCAAACCGCTGATGGAAGAAGTCCGCGCCAAGGTCGGTGACGGGCCGGTGTACTTGAGCTTCGATATCGACGGCATTGATCCGGCCTGGGCGCCGGGTACCGGTACCCCGGAAATCGGCGGCCTGACCACCATTCAGGGCATCGAGATCATCCGCGGTTGCCAGGGCCTGGATCTGGTCGGCTGCGATCTCGTGGAAGTCTCGCCCCCCTACGACACCACTGGCAACACCTCGTTGCTGGGCGCAAACCTGCTGTACGAAATGCTCTGCGTGCTGCCGGGGGTTGTGCACCGTTGATGCATCGTTTTCGGGCTTGAAATCGCTTTCGCGGGCAAGCCCTGCTCCCACAGTGGTACGTCGTACACCTGTGGGAGCATAGCTTGCTCGCGAAGAGGCCGGCCCATTCACCACAGACCTAATAAAAAACGCACCACCCAAAAAACACTGCCACCAATCCACCGCATGCTCGGAGCTGATCATGCACGACAATAAGAATGCGCAGCGCATCAACGAAATTGAAACCAACGGCGTCGAACAGATTCCGGACCATCAACGCACCGCCACCCCGCTGGACCTGTTCAGGCTCATATTCGGCGGCGCCAATACCTTTTCCACCGCCGTACTGGGCAGCTTCCCCGTGTTGTTCGGGCTGTCGTTCCAGGCCGGGCTGGCGGCGATCCTGCTGGGCACACTGGTAGGGGCAGTGATTCTGGCGCCCATGGGCCTGTTCGGCCCAATCAATGGCACCAACAACGCAGTGTCCTCGGGCGCGCATTTCGGCGTACACGGGCGTATTGTCGGTTCGTTTCTGTCACTGCTGACCGCCATTGCGTTCTTCTCGCTGTCAGTGTGGAGTTCGGGTGACGCCTTGGTCGGCGGCGCCAAGCGCTTGGTCGGGCTGCCCGAGAACGACCTGTCACTGGCGCTGACCTACGCCCTGTTCGCCCTGCTGGTGCTGACCGTGTGCATCTATGGCTTCCGCTTCATGCTGTGGGTCAACAAGGTGGCGGTATGGACGGCCAGCGTGCTGTTCCTGCTGGGTATCGCGGCGTTCGCCCCCAGTTTCGACGTCAACTTTGCCGGCAGTCTCGCCCACGGCCAGGCAGGTTTCTGGGCGGCCTTCATCGGCGCCTCTCTGGTGGCCATGAGCAACCCGATCTCCTTCGGCGCCTTCCTGGGTGACTGGTCGCGCTATATCCCGCGCACCACGGCCAAGAGCCGCATCTTGGGTGCCGTGATCCTGGCGCAAATGGCGACCTTGCTGCCCTCGGTATTCGGCCTGGCGACTGCGACCATCGTCGCGGCGCAGGCGCCGGACTACATCACCAACAACAACTACGTGGGTGGCTTGCTGGCGGTATCGCCGACCTGGTTCTTCCTGCCGGTGTGCCTGCTGGCGGTGATCGGCGGGATGTCCACCGGCACCACGGCGCTGTATGGCACGGGCCTGGACATGTCCAGCGTGTTCCCGCGAGTGCTGTCGCGGGTCAAGGCGACGCTGCTGATCGGGGTGATGTCGATCGCCTTTATCTTCATCGGCCGCTTTGCCGCCAACCTGGTGCAGAGCGTATCGACCTTTGTGGTGCTGATCATTACCTGCACCACGCCGTGGATGGTGATCATGCTCATCGGCCTGCTGGTACGCCGCGGCTGGTACTGCCCGCAGGACCTGCAAGTGTTTACCCGCGGCGAGACCGGTGGCCGCTACTGGTTCAGCCATGGCTGGAACTGGCGGGGTCTGGGCGCATGGATCCCGAGCGCGCTGGTGGGCCTGTGCTTCGTCAACCTGCCGGGACAGTTCGTCGGGCCGCTGGGCAACCTGGCGGAGGGTATCGATATCAGCTTGCTGGTAACGCTGGGGCTGGCAGCGGTACTGTATGGTCTTTTGCTGAAGCTGTTCCCGGAGCCCGCTGAGGTGTATGGGCCAGGGCATGCAAGCACCGAAGCGCCCTTGGGTGCGGTGCGGCTGAGCTAATGGCAGCGATCGAGATTGGCGTTGCCAGCTCGGTCGCTTTCGCGGGCAGCCTTGCTCCCATAATACTGCGCCGTACACTTGGGGCAGCAAGGCTTGGCCACAAAGGGGCTGGTACTGCCGAAGCTGAACGGCAGGACACCGATACAAGCCAAGCATCTTATCGACGGGCTCTGACCACACCAATTAGCCATTGCGGCAGTGCATGGCTAGTTGTACGATGACAGACAAATCAGGCTATCCTCTGCCACATAAAAACAAACAAGCCCAGGTGTCACTATGTCCTACGCCCTACCCGCACGTCCGCCGCAAACGTCCATTCCCCCGCACCTTTTCCGCTATCCCTGACTCACCCATACGCTGACCCGCATTCAAAAAACAACCGCGTGGGAGATGTAATGTGAAGACCCCGTCTGCAATGT
Organism: Gammaproteobacteria bacterium; assembly: GCA_903970465.1. Taxonomy (GTDB): domain Bacteria; phylum Pseudomonadota; class Gammaproteobacteria; order Pseudomonadales; family Pseudomonadaceae; genus Aquipseudomonas. Next base: position 2,664 of record CAJCIO010000027.1, on the reverse strand, counting down.
CCGGCACCCCGCTGAGCGAAACGCTCAAGTCGGCCGTGGCGAAAGTAAAGATGCACGTCTTACCCCTGTTCGTGATCATGTTCATCGTCAACTACATCGACCGCGTCAACGTCGGCTTCGTGCGCACGCACATGGAAACCGACCTCGGCATCGGCGCTGCTGCCTATGGTCTGGGCGCCGGGCTGTTCTTTGTTGGCTATGCCATCTTCGAAGTGCCTTCCAACATGCTGCTGCAGCGCTTCGGTGCCCGCGCCTGGCTGGCGCGCATCATGCTTACCTGGGGCGTCGTGGCCATGGCCATGGCATTCGTCAAGGGCGAGACCAGCTTCTACGTGCTGCGCTTTCTGCTCGGCGCAGCGGAAGCGGGCTTCTTCCCGGGCATCATTTATTACTTCACCCAGTGGCTGCCTTCGAGCGAACGTGGCAAGGCCATGGCCATTTTCCTCAGCGGCTCGGCCATCGCCTCGGTGATCTCGGGGCCGGTGACAGGCGCCCTGCTCAGCGTCTCGGGCCTGGGCCTGCATGGCTGGCAGTGGATGTTCATCATCGAGGGCGGCTTTTCGGTGGTGCTGTGCTTCTTCGTCTACGCCCTGCTGGATTCGCATATCAGCGAAGCCAAGTACCTGAGCGAACCCGAGAAAGCCGCATTGATCGACTGCATCGAAGAGGAACAACGCCTCAAGGACGCCGAGTACACCGTGCGCCCCTCGCTGATGCGCTTGCTGGCTGACCGACAGATCGCGCTGTTCTGCTTTATCTACTTCTCTATCGCTCTGACCATTTACGGCGCTACCTTCTGGCTGCCGAGCATGATCAAGAAGATGGGCAACATGGGCGATTTCGAGATCGGTCTGTTCAACTCGATTCCATGGATCATCTCGATCATCGCCATGTACGGCTTTGCCGCGCTGGCCTCCAAGTTCAAATTCCAGCAGGCGTGGGTCTCGACTTGCCTTGTGATTGCGGCGATCGGCATGTTCGCTTCCACTTACGGTGGCCCGGTGTTCGCCTTCGTCGCCATCTGCTTCGCAGCGATTGGTTTCAAGGCCGCTTCAGCGCTGTTCTGGCCTATCCCTCAGGGCTATCTGGATGCTCGCGTAGCGGCAGCCGTGATCGCGCTGATCAACTCGCTGGGCAACCTCGGTGGTTTTGTGGCGCCGACCGTGTTCGGCTTGCTGGAAGAGAAAACCGGTTCGATCCAGGGTGGCTTGTATGGCCTGGCCGCGACCTCGCTGCTGGCCGCCGTCGTGATCTTCTTCGCGCGCACCAAGCCCAAGGGTGACAAGGCCGGCTCGCAGCCGGCCGGTCCGGCCATGGTTCATTGATCGATAGTTCATTGATAAATAGCTCACTGAAAAGTATTAGGAGCCGACTCTTGAAAATCAAACGCGTCACCGTCACCCCGATCGCCTTCCGTGATCCGCCATTGCTCAATGCCAGCGGCATCCACGAGCCTTATGCACTGCGCTCGATCATTGAAATCGAAAGCGACAACGGCTACATCGGCCTCGGTGAAAGCTACGGCGATGCGCCGGCATTGGCCATCCAGGAAGCGTTGAAAAGCGAGCTGATCGGCCTCGATCCGTTCAACCTCAACCATCTGCGCGAAGTGGTCAAAAGCGTCGTAGCCAAGCACCGCCCCGCCAGCCTGGCCGGCGCCGAGCTGGCCCCCGGCTCTCACGCCAGCAAGGCGGTGAGCAATGCCTATTCGGCTTTCGAAGTGGCATTCCTCGACCTGCAAGCACGCTCGCTGAACCTGCCGCTGGTGGACCTGCTCGGTGGCCGCTGCCGTGATGAAGTGCCGTTCAGTGCCTACCTGTTCTTCAAGTATGCCCAGCACATCGACTCGCCCTACGCGCCGGACTCCTGGGGTGAGGCCCTAAGCGAAGCGCAGATCGTCGCCCAGGCCAAGCGCATGATCGACGAGAACGGTTTTCAGAGCATCAAGCTCAAGGCCGGCGCACTCGATCCGGAACACGAAGTGGCGTGCATCAAAGCGCTGAAAAAAGCCTTCCCCGACTGCCCGCTGCGCATCGACCCCAACGGCAACTGGTCGCTGGAAACCGCGATTCGCATGGCCGAGTTGCTGGGCGACGACTTGCAGTACTACGAAGACCCGACCCCGGGCCTGGACGGCATGTCCGAGCTGCACAAGCGTACCGGCCTGCCACTGGCGACCAACATGGTGGTCACTGACTTTGACGAGTTCCGCCGCAGCGTGGAACTGAACAGCGTGCAGATCGTGCTGGCCGACCACCATTACTGGGGCGGCCTGCGTGACACCGTAGCGCTGGCGAAGATGTGCGACGTGTGGGGTCTGGGTGTGTCGATGCACTCCAACTCGCACTTGGCGATCAGCCTGATGGCCATGGCCCACGTGGCGGCGGCGACGCCGAATCTGGATTACGCCTGCGACACCCACTACCCGTGGCAGGAACCGGACGAGGAAGTGATCAAGGGCGGCAAGCTGAAGATCGTCAACGGTGCCGTGCAGATCAACAAGACCCCGGGGTTGGGCCTGGAGCTGGATTACGACCAGCTCGGCAAGCTGCACGAGCAGTTCTTGAGTTGCGGCATTCGCAGCCGAGACGATGTGAAGCAGATGCGCAAGTACAAGCCCGACTGGACACAGGTCAAGCCGCGGTTTTGATCAGCGTGAGGGCT
>CAJCIO010000026.1 GCA_903970465.1 Gammaproteobacteria bacterium | reverse complement strand
CTGTCGCATTGATCGGATCCCCCTTGCAGTAAGCGTAGGTATTCAATCCGCCTTGGCCGAAGGGGCTCAAGGCATCCGGGCGCGAGAATCGTCCGAGCACCGGGTGATAGGCACGATGACCGTTACCTAGCAAGTAGTGCTTGGACAACGACTCTGCAACCTGACCATTCCAGGCAGCACTAACCTTTCCGGAACGGCGATAGCCAAATGGCGTGAACGCTCCCGGCTTGTCCGTAGCGGGGCCTACACAAGCCAAGATGGACTGAGTGCGGTCTGGTACAAGCAGATACTGAGTGTGCGTATTCATGACAGAACTCCTGAAGTGAGTCCCCATGCTATCCGCCAGGCAACGCGGCCTGACACTATCAGTACTGCTAGTGATTAAACGCAGTCAGACGTAGTACATTGGCCGCAGCAAGGTCTATGTCGAGGACACCAACGATCAAAAGCCTGCATCGGCCTATACGGTGTTCAGCTGGCGTGCACGTCACGAGCAGAAGGTCGAGCATTGGATTTTTCACCAGACGCTGCGACTGGATAATTTGCCGGATCGCCAGTAGGTAGACTCAGTTATCGTGGGCGACAGCAACAACCGTTATTACGAAGCCGCCCCCGGCCGCTCGTGGCACACGGGGCCGCCGTGAAGTATCAGTTTGAATAATCGGTCCATACTTGAGAAGCGCTAAAGAGGTCCGCATTCTGCCTGGATTAGCGGGCCCCAAGCGCTGCGACGAAGTGTTTCATATCATTTTTCGAATCGTTATCACATTATTAATCAGGAAAACCCGTGGCTCCGACTGATGGAGGGGTGCCCTCCTATCAGAAGCTGCAGTGGAAAAATTGTAAAAGTTCGGGGTAACCCTCGACGTTCCCTGTTCAGTTGATCGACGCGCGACTTTATTAGGTGGAATATAGCGAACCGCAACGTTTTTATTGAAACTAACCTGCGCAGATCTAGCAAAATTTATTGGAACTGGCTCGCCATTTGCCTTTGCGATAGCGTTAAGCCTGTAAGCTTTAATTCTGGCCGTTATCCCAACGTATTGCCTGCCTTGCCACGCGGCACTTAGGTGCCTAGCCCACGCTGGGTTCGTCGTGTCCTTGAGCGTCGCAATGCGCGCAAGCCGCGCAAGCCGCGCTCGATGCTTTCGGAACGCTAACACAGCGGCACTACCAATACCCGCCAGCACGAACAGCGTCCCCACTGCTTGCATTGATACGCGGGCTTCATTTGCTCCTGTTTCATCCGAACTAGTAGCAACTGGTGAAAGCGCCAACAACCCGGCCCCCAAGCCTAAAAATGCAGCGCTAGCTTCGACGCCAAAAAACACCTGCCTTGCCTGCCCTGTCGGATCCGTCGCATTGACTGGATCCCCTTGACAATAGGCATAAGCATTCAGCCCACCGGCAGCAAACGGGCTACGTGCATCCGGACTCAAGAACCGACGCAGCGCCGGGCTGTACCCCCGGTGACCATGCCCGAGCAAATAATGCCCCGTCGCCCCCTCAGGCAACTGCCCATTGAACGCAATACCGCCAGGCGCGCCGGCACGATAACCAAAAGGTTCATAGGCACTGGCGCGATGGGCAGCACCTCGAGAGAAAAGCACCGATTGCATGCGATCAGGACCGGATAAGCGCGATGCCAAAAGACGTGACATAGGATTAGCCTCGAAAGCAAAAGCCGAAGCTATCCTCTCTCGCGGCTGAGCGTAACTAGCAGATCTGCGAGGTGGACGACGCGTTATTTTCGGGGGCAGCTCCCTTGCTACAGGTCGGGGGTGGTGTCATAGCCGCGGTAACTGCTCGTCAAGCACGCGATGCAGTGCCGATCCCTGCGGCCAATTGCGCAAAAACCGCGCCCGATCCCGCTCGAACGCCGGTGCGAAACTCCCCGCACTGCCATGCTGACAAACCGCATCGAGATCGATCAACGCCCAGCGCCCGTCCTGCCAGAACAGGTTGTAGCCCTTCATGTCGCCATGGCTGATGCGCTGGCGGATCAAGTCGCTGAACAACTGCTGCAACCCCGACAGCTCGGCCTCGGGAATCTCCCCGCTGTCGCGATACGGCTCGAGATGGCGAATGGCATCGGCCCCGGCACAGTACTCGGTCACTATATAGGCGCGCTGGCGCAGCCACAGGAATCGATGCTCCAGCACGGCCAGTGGCGTGGGCGTGGCAATCCCCAGGAATGCCAGGCGATTGCCCTCGACCCACGAATGCCAGGCCCGGCTTGGACGCCAGAAACGCTTGAACCAGTGGCCCACACCCTTGATGTTGTAGCGCTTGATCACCAGCAGCCGCCCGCCGGCCTCGACCTTGCCTACCGTGGCGGCGCCGCCGGTCTTGTACAGCAGGCCTTGATCGAGCAACGCATCGGCCTGCTCCAGCACCGGCTGCATCGCCGCCACTTCGCTGCGCCGAACAGCCTGCAAAGCGAAAGCACCTCGATGCACAGAGAAGAGACTGCATTCACGGCCGACCTTGGCGATAAAGTCGCGCAGGCGCCACTGGCGCACTTTGTCGATCTGCTTGAGCAACGCCTCCAGCGGCAAGCCGTGCTCACCGTTGGCCAGCAGATAATGCACCAGCAATTCTTCGATAAAGGGTTCAAGCGTCTTGGGCAACTGCGCGAACAACACCCCCAGGTTTTCCAACACCTTGGGGCGCGACAACGGCTGCCCGGCCTGCTCGACCTGAATGCCGGCGCCGTCGATCAAATACAGCCGCCCGTTGGCGCGCAGCAGGTTGTCGAGGTGCAAGTCCTCTTGCCACAGGCCCTTGGCATGCATCTGGGCAACGGCCGTCAACGCCTCGGCCAGCACCGCTTGTTGCTCATCGGCGAGCATCGGCAGCGCTTCGACCTCGGCCCAGGCCTGCGCCAGGCTCTGCGCCTGAGGCAAGAACTCGAACAGTAACCAGCCGCCCTGGCCTTCCTCCAACCCCTCGGCAAGCAGCGTGGGGGTCGGCAGGCCTTGGGCGGCCAGCACCTTGACGCCAGCGACCTCACGCTGAAAATGTCGTGCCGCGCGGCTGCCCACCAGCAACTTGGCCAGCACCGGACGCCCGCGCCACACGGCCGCGCCTACGTAACGTTGCCCCGGCAGCACGCGCAGCAAGCTGAGCAGTTGCAAAGTCCCGGCGCCTGCGGCATCGGCCAACTGGATATCGATGGGCAATGCTGGCGTACGGCCCAGCGATTTGAGTTCAGACAGACGCATCAGCATGCCTCCCGGCAAAGACTGTGGGCATCAGGCGCCCATGAAGCGGGGACATCGGCACGGTCAAAGGGCATCACCATAGCGCTGCTTTCGATCGAGCAGCTTGTTCGCCTTGCCATCCAGCCAACCCAGCAACGACGACTCGTCGCGCAGGATCTGGCGCAGTGGCAGCTGGAAATAGCCTTGCAGAAAACGCAGTTTGTCGCGCTGCGTCAGGCCGATGCCCAATGCCGAAAAATACAGCGCGGCCAAATCTTTGTCGCGCCAGCGGCGGCTGATGCGCGAGCGGGTCTGCGCGCGGTGCAGATCGATCACCGAGAGCTTGAAATGCTCAGGGGTGACCTCGGTGTCGGTGTGCAGCAGAAAATGGCAGATATAGCAGTCACGATGGTTGACGCCGGCGCGGTGCATCATGCCGGTCATGCGCGCGACCTCGGCGATCAATGCTCGCTTGAGGGCCGGTGCTGGCGGGTTTTTCTCCCAGTCGAGGCTGTAGTCCTCAAGGCTGACGGTCGGCGCCAGCTCTTCGGTGACGATGAACGAATGCTGATCGGCCGGATTGCTGCCGCGCTCGCCGTAGGCAACGGCAGTCATGGTCGGTACCCCGGCCTCCTGCAAGCGCTGGATGGCCTGCCACTCCTGGCCGGCGCCCAGCACGGGCAGTTTGGCAGTCAGCAGGTTCTTGAAGATCTCGCCCCAGCCGATGCCGCGGTGGATCTTGACGAAATAGCCGCGCCCCGCCACCTCGGTGCGCAAGGTGCGCCGCGCCTCGAGTTCGCGGTACACCACGCCCTGCAAGCCCTCGACTTCGACAAAGGGATCGCGCCCGGCCCACAGGCGCTGGAACGGCTCGGCCAGTTTCAGTTTCATGGGCGCTCCGCCAGAATCACATCGGCCGCGTGCTGCGGCATGCTGTAGAGGTCAGCGGTATCGGCAAACGCCAAGCCATTGCGCGACCAGGCCGCACGCGCCTGGTCGTCACTGAGCATGGTCTCGAGATAACGATTGAGCTGCGCCTGCTCGAACGGCTCGTCGAGCACCAGGCCACTGTCGGCCTCGGCAATATAATGCGCATAGCCACACACCGCCGAGACCAGTACCGGCAGCCCGGCAACCTGTGCCTCCAGCAATACGGTGCCGGTATTCTCGTTGTACGCCGGGTGAATCAACAGATCGGCGCCCAGGAGGAATCGCGGAATATCACTGCGGCCCTTGAGGAACTGCACCCGATCACCAAGGCCCAGCGCTACGCTTTGCAGTTGGAAAACCTTGGGGTCATCCTGGCCGATGACCAGCATGCGCACGCGCTTGCGCAGCGCCGACGGCAACCCCGCCAGCGCCTTGAGGCTGCGGTCGACGCCCTTGGTCTTGAACCCCGAGCCGATCTGCACGATCAGCAGTTCGTCGTCTTCGAGCATGAACTCGCCACGAAACTCGGCGCGAATCTCGGCCGCATTGGCCGGCGCGCGGCGATCCAGCGCAATGCCTGGCGGCAGCAGATGGAAACGCTGCAACGGCGTGTGGTAATGCTTGATGAACAGCGGCTGCTGCACTTCGGAAATCATCAACACGTCGGTTTTCGCTTCGGGGGCAAACACCGCGCGTTCGTATTCGGCAAAGTGGCGATACCGACCCCAACGGCGGTAGAGGCCATTGCGCAGGGTCTGCGCCTTGTCCTCGAAGCAACCGTCGGCGGCGTAGTAAACGTCAAGGCCAGGCATCTTGTTGAAGCCAATCACCCGATCGACCGGGCGCTTGGCCAGGTCCGCTTGCATCCAGGCCAGCAGTTTCTCGTTGCGCCGATGATTGAATAGGGCCTTGACCGGCGCAACCAGCACTTCGAAACCAGGGGGCACGTCGCCCTCCCAGATCAAGGTGTACACGCGAATCTGATGCCCACGCTGCTGGCATTCCAGGGCGATGCGCATGAAATCACGCTGCAAGCCGCCGAATGGAAAGTATTTGTAGAGCACGAATGCCAGTTGCATCAACGAAGATCCTCAGCCAGTAACAACGCGCTCAGTCGGCCTGCCACACGCTCGGGATTGACGCGCGTGAAGCACAAAGGCCACTCGCGCTTGATATTGAATTTCACCAGATCGTCCGGCGTCGGTTGATACGTGCATTTTTTCTGCAGACACGGCGCGCACGGAAAGTCGCTTGCCAAGTGCACCTGGCCCTTGCCATAAGCGCCGGTCAGCCCCGGATTGGTGGGACCGAACAGCGACAGCGTGGGTACATCCAGTGCTGCCGCGAGGTGGCCCAGGCCGGTATCCACCGCCACACAGGCCTTGGCCGAAGCCAGCACCTTGGCCACCCCCGCCAGGTTCAATTTGGGCAGTACATGGACGTTATTCAAGCCTGTGGCGATGCGATAGGCGCGCGCCTGCTCGGTCTGATTACCCCACGGCAGGCGCACATCGATGCCGGCCAACCCCAGGCGTTCGGCCAGCTCGCGCCAGTAGGCCTCGGGCCAGAACTTGGTGTCCCAGGTGGTGCCATGCAGGAACATCACGAACGGCCGCGATGCCGGCCCAGTGAACATCTGCGAATGATCGAGGCCATAGTCGCCCAGGCTGGCGGGCAGGTCGTAGCCCAGCGCCAGGGCAAACAACTGGCGCAAACGCTCGACCGCGTGCTGATTGCGGCTGACCGCCAGGCGACGGTCATAGAAGCGACTGGCGATCGGCTCGCGTACCGACTTGGGGTCGAGGCCAGCCACCGGGGCCTTCACGTAGCGGGTCAGCCAGGCGCTTTTGAGCAGGCCCTGGGCGTCGATCACCAGATCGTAATGGCGCTCGCGCACGCGCTGCTTGAACAGCTTCCACTCGCCGGACTTGTGGGTCTGCCACAGGTTCTTGCGCCAGCGGCGGATGGCCACCGGGATGACTTTATCCACCGCGGGGTGCCAGCTCGGCAACTCGGCGAAGCCTTCTTCCACCACCCAGTCGAAGCGAATCCCGGGGATAGCCCGCGCTGCATCGGTCAGTGCCGGCAGGGTATGAATGACATCGCCCAGCGATGAGGTCTTGATCAGCAATACCCGCACTTCAGTCGACCTCGACCAGCGCATCGACCCGTTCCGGGCCTTGCAGGGTTTCCAGGGCTGAGACCACGCGCTGCGGCTCCAGCAGTCGCAGGCAATTGTAGTGGCCAAATCGGCAGGTGCGATCGAAACACGGGCTGCAGTCGAGCCCCAGGCGCACCACTTCGACCTGATCGGCCAGCGGCGGCGTGAACCCTGGCGAAGTCGAGCCGTACACGGCAACCAGCGGGCGGTTGAGCGCTGCTGCAACGTGCATCAGGCCGGAGTCGTTGGACACCACCGCCTCGGCGCACGACATCAAATCGATCGCCTCGGCCAGCGAGGTCTCGCCACTGAGGTTCACCGACTCTTCGCGCAGCCCAGGTATCAAGCGATCACGGATCGCCTCGCCAACCGGGTGGTCCTTTTTCGAGCCGAACAGCCACACCTGCCAGCCTTCACGGATGCGGTTCTCGGCGACCTGAGCGTAGTGCTCGGAGGGCCAGCGCTTGGCCTCGCCAAACTCGGCACCCGGGCACAGCACCAACACCGGGCGGTCGAGCACCAGGCCGAACTTGGCCAGCGCCGCGGCGCGGCTGTCGGCATCGATCTGCAAGCGCGGCTGTGGATAAGGTTGCGCCAACTGCGCGCCCGGCTCGTAGGCCAGCGCCATGAAGCGCTCGATCATCAACGGATAACGGGCTTTGTCCAGCGCGCGCACATCATTGAGCAAGCCATAGCGAAATTCGCCACGCCAGCCGGTGCGCTTGGGGATGCCGGCAAAAAACGGCACCAACGCGGACTTGAGCGAATTGGGCAACAGGATCGCTTGATCATACTGTCCCTTGAGGGACTTGCCGATCCGGCGGCGGGTGGCCAGCTCCAGCGCGCCGTGGCCGAGCGGAAAACTCAGGGCACGACGGACCTCGGGCATGCGCTCGAGAATCGGCCGGCTCCACTCGGGGGCCAGCACGTCGATGGCGCAGTCCGGGTGGCGTTGCTTGAGGCACTGGAACAGTGTCTGCGCCATCACCATGTCGCCAACCCAGCTGGGTCCAATGATCAGAATGTTCATGTTCTTTCCAGAAACGATCGGGCAGGCATCAACCGAGCCCCAGCTGCGTCCAGATACGCATCACCTCGCGTCGCTCGGTGCCGAACTGGTCTGCGGCAATGACCCCGGTCTGATTCTGCAAGGCCTGGCGGTGCGCGACCGAGCGGTAGGCCTTATAGGCTTCACGCAGCAGCGCGGCATCGGCCTGGGGCATTAGCCCGGCCTCTTCCAGCCCTTCCAGAATGCGGATGTTGTCGGTGTAGCGCAGCAGCTCAGGATGCGCCTTGGACCACGCCAAAGCGGCGTATTGCACCATAAATTCGATATCGACGATACCTCCGGCGTCTTGCTTGAGGTCGAACGAGGCACTGGCGTCGAAGGCGTTGGGGCCCATTCCGGCCTGGGTGGCACGGGTTCCCAGATTGTCGCGCATCTTCGCGCGCATCTCGCTGACCTCCTGGCGCAGGCTCGCTTCATCGCGACGGCGCCCCAGCACGTGAGCACGCACCTGCTCGAACGCGGCGCCGACATCGGCCGCGCCCACCAACACCCGCGCCCTTACCAGCGCCTGATGCTCCCAGGTCCAGGCCTCGCCCTCCTGATAGCGGGAGAAGGCACCCAGCGAGCTGACCAGCAACCCGGCGGCGCCCGATGGCCGCAGGCGCATGTCGACTTCATAGAGCTGGCCGGAGTTGGTCTGCGCGGTCAGCAGGTGAATGATGCGCTGGCCCAGACGAGTAAAGAACTGCGCACCATCGATAGGCTTGGCACCGTCGGTTTCGGTCTGCGGGTCGCCGTCGTGAATAAATACCAGGTCGAGGTCCGAGCCGTGGCCCAGCTCGATGCCGCCCACCTTGCCGTAGCCAATGATCACGAAGCCCGGTTCGCACAGGCTGCCATCGTTGCGCATCGGCACGCCGTGCCGGGCAACGGTCTGGCGCCAGGCCAGGGCCAGCACTTGCTCGAGGATCGCCTCGGCGAGCCAGGTCAGGTAATCGCTGACTTTCATCAACGGCAGGCTGCCGGTAATCTCCGAGGCGGCCACCCGCAGGCGGTGCGCCAGCTTGAAGTGGCGCAGCGCTTCCATCTGCTGTTCGAGGTCATCCTCGGGGATGCGGGTCAGGCGCTCGCGCAGTTCGGCCGCCAGTTCCAGTGCCTGGGGCGGGTTGAACAGGCGGCTTGCATTGAGCAGTTCATCGAGCAACAGCGGGAAGCGGGTGATCTGCTCGGCGATCCACGGACTGGCCGCGCACAGGGTCAGCAAGCGGCGCAGGGCGTCGGGGTTCTCGGTGAGCAACACCAGGTAGGCCGAGCGCCGCGCCACCGCTTCAACCAGCGGCAATACGCGTTCAAGCACCAGATCCGGATGCTGATGCTCGACGGCCTGGGCCAGCAAGCGCGGGATAAAGGCATCCAGCCGTTCGCGGCCGAGGCGCTGCATGGCGCGCAGTTGCGGGCTACCGCGCAGGTCGGACAGCTTTTTCAAGGATTGCGGCGCGTCACGAAAGCCGGCGTCTTCGAGCTGCCGACACGCGGCCTCTTCGTCCTGGCTGTCTTCCCACAACGGCAGCCACTCGCCGCCGACCACCGTGGTGTGGTCCTCTTCTTCATCCGGGTCGGCGATCACTTGGCGGAAATGCCAATCCACGCGACTGCGCCAGAACATCAGCCGCTCATGAAAGGCCGACCAATCGGCGAACCCAAGCATGAAGGCGATGCGCGCGCGATCCTGATCGCCCTCGGGCAGCATCTGCGTCTGGCGGTCGGCGATGGCCTGGATGGCGTGCTCGGTGTAGCGCAAAAACAGATACCCATCGCGCAGCTCATCCACCACCGCGGCCGGCAGGTAGCCCTGCCCTTCAAGCGTCGCCAGCACCCGCAGCAACGGCCGCTGTTGCAGACTCAGGTCGCGGCCGCCGTGGATCAACTGGAACGCCTGGGCGATGAACTCCACCTCGCGGATGCCACCCGAGCCGAGCTTGATGTTCTCGGCCATGCCCTTGCGCCGGACCTCCTGCTGAATCAACTGCTTCATGGTGCGCAGCGCTTCGATGGCGGAAAAATCCAGATAGCGGCGATACACGAACGGGCGCAGCATCTCCAGCAACTGCGCGCCGGCCACTTGATCACCCGCCACTACGCGGGCCTTGATCATGGCGTAGCGTTCCCAGTCTCGGCCTTGGTCCTGGTAGTACTGCTCCAACGCATTGAAGCTGAGCACCAGCGCGCCTGCGGACCCATAAGGACGCAGGCGCATGTCGACGCGGAACACGAAGCCGTCGACGGTGACCGGGTCGAGCGCCTTGATCAGCCGCTGCCCGAGGCGAATGAAAAACTCCTGGTTGTCGAGGGCACGCTTGACGCCCTCGGTCTCGCCACCTTCGGGATAGGCGAAGATCAGGTCGATGTCCGACGACAGGTTGAGCTCCACTGCCCCCAGCTTGCCCATGCCGAGGATGACCATGTGCTGCACGTCGCCGCTGCGTCGCCCCCTCGGCGTGCCGAACTGCAGGCAATGACGCGGGTACAGCCACTGATAGGCTTGATCGATACAGGCATCGGCCATGTCCGACAGGTCGCGGCAGGTCTGCACCAGATCGGCCTGGCGGGTCAGGTCGCGCCAGACGATGCGCACCTGATGACGGCTGCGTTGGCGGCGCAAGGTCTTGCCGAGGGCGTCTTCACTGTCGGCCTGACGAACGGCGGCGCTGATCTGGGCGCACAGCTCGCCGGGGGCGAAACCGCGATCCAGATCGCCGCTGTCGACCAGCTCCAGCAGCAGACTGGGCTCGCGCACCGCCTGCTCAAGGACGAAGTCGCTGGCCGCGCACACACGATCGAACTCGGCCCAACGTTCAGCGCTCCATTTATCAAGGCCTGCAGGCGATTCGGCGGCTGCGACAGCGTCTTTGAACGACTGCCGATTGCGGCTGATCAAAGGGACAAGAATGGCGGGGATTTCAACCAGCGAAGGCAGGCTCATGGTCTATCCTAGATCGTCGTAGCGGTGGCAGAAAGAGAGGCAAGCTGAGCGGAGGGCGATGGCCAGACTGTCGAACAAAAGTTGCAAATAGCTAAAAATTGGGTATTTTTGGCAGTTTTCATCATGCAAGGCCCCTTGATTGCTTATATTTTGGTCGCCGTATCGATTATTCTCACAACCCGACTGGGGGCGACAAGTCGCCGCACCGTAGTTCCGCTACCGCACCTTCACCTCGAAAGCATGAAATGAAGATCGATTTGTAGTAAAACTACACGCCGCCGGCCAACCCTACCGGCCATCCAAGAATTCAATATCGTCTGCCCACAAGGCCGTCGCAAACTCAGGCTTCGATTCTGGAAGCCTTTCCGCCCTGGAGCAAGCCATGCAAGACCTCGATCCCGTCGAAACCCAGGAATGGCTGGACGCCCTGGAGTCGGTTCTCGACAAAGAAGGCGAAGACCGCGCTCACTACCTGATGACCCGCATGGGTGAACTGGCAACCCGCAGTGGTTCCCAACTCCCCTACGCCATCACCACGCCGTATCGCAACACGATCCCCGTTACCCACGAAGCACGCATGCCTGGCGACCTGTTCATGGAACGCCGCATTCGCTCGTTGGTGCGCTGGAACGCGATGGCCATGGTGATGCGCACGAACCTGAAAGATTCTGACCTGGGCGGTCACATCTCGAGCTTCGCTTCCAGCGCAACGCTGTACGACATTGGCTTCAACTATTTCTTCCAGGCGCCTACCGAAGAGCACGGCGGGGACCTGATCTACTACCAGGGCCACACCTCGCCAGGCGTCTATGCCCGAGCGTTCATGGAAGGCCGCATCACCGAAGAACAAATGAACAACTTCCGCCAGGAAGTAGACGGTCAGGGCCTGTCGTCCTATCCGCACCCTTGGCTGATGCCTGATTTCTGGCAGTTCCCGACCGTGTCCATGGGTCTGGGGCCGATCCAGGCGATCTACCAGGCACGCTTCATGAAGTACCTCGAAGCCCGTGGTTTCATTCCTGAAGGCAAGCAGAAAGTCTGGTGCTTCCTGGGCGACGGCGAGTGTGACGAGCCGGAATCCCTGGGCGCCATTTCCCTGGCCGGCCGCGAGAAGCTCGACAACCTGATCTTCGTCATCAACTGCAACCTGCAGCGCCTCGACGGCCCGGTTCGCGGCAACGGCAAAATCATCCAGGAACTCGAAGGCGTGTTCCGCGGTGCTCATTGGAACGTGACCAAAGTCATCTGGGGCCGCTTCTGGGACCCACTGCTGGCCAAGGACGTCGACGGTATCCTGCAACGTCGCATGGACGAAGTCATCGACGGCGAGTACCAGAACTACAAAGCCAAAGACGGCGCGTTCGTGCGCGAACACTTCTTCAACTCGCCAGAACTCAAGGCGATGGTTGCCGATCTGTCCGACGACGAGATCTGGAAACTCAACCGTGGCGGCCACGACCCGTACAAGGTCTATGCGGCTTACCACGAGGCGGTCAACCACAAAGAGCAACCGACCGTCATCCTGGCCAAGACCATCAAGGGATATGGCACCGGTGCCGGCGAAGCGAAAAACACCGCGCACAACACCAAGAAGGTCGATGTCGACAGCTTGAAGTTGTTCCGCGACCGCTTCGACATCCCGGTCCGGGACGAACAACTGGCGGACCTGCCGTTCTTCAAACCTGAAGAAGGCAGTGCCGAAGCCCGCTACTTGAGCGAGCGTCGTGCCGCACTGGGCGGTTTCGTGCCGCAGCGCCGCGCGCAGAGCTTCAATATTCCGACCCCGCCGCTCGATACCCTCAAGTCGATCCTGGATGGCTCGGGCGACCGTGAAATCTCCACCACCATGGCCTTCGTGCGGATCCTCGCCCAGCTGGTCAAGGACAAGGAAATCGGCCCGCGCATCGTCCCGATCATCCCGGACGAAGCCCGTACCTTCGGCATGGAAGGCATGTTCCGCCAACTGGGCATCTACTCCTCGGTCGGCCAGCTCTACGAGCCCGTCGATAAAGACCAGGTGATGTTCTACAAGGAAGACAAAAAGGGCCAGATCCTCGAAGAAGGCATCAACGAAGCGGGCGCCATGAGCTCCTTCATCGCTGCCGGTACTTCGTACTCCAGCCACAACCAGCCGATGCTGCCGTTCTACATCTTCTATTCGATGTTCGGCTTCCAGCGCATCGGCGATCTGGCCTGGGCTGCCGGCGACAGCCGCACCCGCGGCTTCCTGATCGGCGGCACCGCCGGGCGCACCACGCTCAACGGTGAAGGCCTGCAACACGAAGACGGCCACAGCCACATCCTGGCGGGCACCATCCCGAACTGCCGCACCTTCGATCCAACCTACGGCTACGAGCTGGCGGTGATCATCCAGGATGGCATGAAGAAGATGACCGAAGAGCAACAGGACGTTTTCTACTACATCACCGTGATGAACGAGTCCTACCAGCAGCCCGCCATGCCGGCCGGTGTCGAGGAAGGCATCATCAAGGGCATGTACCTGCTCGAAGAAGACACCAAGGAAGCGGCCCACCACGTGCAGCTGCTGGGCTCCGGCACCATCCTGCGCGAAGTGCGTGAAGCGGCGAAGATCCTGCGCGAGCAGTTCAACGTCGGCGCCGATGTGTGGAGCGTCACCAGCTTCAACGAACTGCGTCGCGACGGCCTGGCCGTCGAGCGCAGCAACCGCCTGCACCCTGGCCAGAAGCCAGCGCAGACTTACGTCGAGCAGTGCCTCACTGGTCGCAAAGGCCCCGTCGTGGCCTCTACCGACTACATGAAACTGTTTGCCGAGCAGATCCGTCAGTGGGTTCCTTCCAAGGAATTCAAGGTTCTGGGCACCGACGGCTTCGGCCGTAGCGACAGCCGCAAGAAGCTGCGTCACTTCTTCGAAGTCGACCACCACTTCGTCGTGCTGGCCGCGCTGGAAGCCTTGGCTGATCGGGGTGAAATCGAACCGAAGGTGGTGGCCGAGGCCATCGTCAAATTCGGCATCGACCCTGAAAAACGCAACCCACTGGACTGCTGAGGAGAAACACCGTG
>CAJCIO010000025.1 GCA_903970465.1 Gammaproteobacteria bacterium | reverse complement strand
CCCTTGGGCTTGCCGGTGGAGCCCGAGGTGTAGATCAGATAGGCCAGGTTCTGCGGGCTGCCCAGGGCAGGCAGATCGCTGCTGTCGAGTGCCTGCACTTGCGCCCATTCGCTGTCCAGACAGAAGGTCCGCGCGTGGCTGCCAGGCAGTTGGGCAAGCAGCGGCTGCTGGGTCAGCAGCAGTTGCACGCCACTGTCAGCGAGCATGTGCTCCAGCCGCTCGCGGGGATAGTCCGGGTCCATCGGCACGTATGCGCCGCCGGCCTTGACGATCGCCAGCAGGGCCAGCACCAGTTCCAGCGAGCGCTCTGCGCACACGCCCACCAGCACGTCGGGACCGACACCTTGTTCACGCAACCAGCGCGCCAGTTGATTGGCCCGGCCGTTGAGGTCACGGTAGCTCAGTTGCTGGTCGCCAAACTGCACGGCCAGGGCGTCGGGGGTAGTCGCCACCTGGCGCTCGATCAAGGTGTGCAACTGCACCTGATCGGGGAAGTCCGCCGTGGTGTCGTTCCAGCCGTACAGCAGTTGCTCGCGATCGTTACCGCCGAGCATCGGCAGGCGGCCCACTGCCTGGCGTGGGTCACTGCGCAACGCCTGCAACAGTTGCAGGAAGCTCTCGCGCATCTGCGCAACGGTAGTCGAATCGAACAAGTCGGTGGCATAACCGAACTGGCCGCGCACCAAGCCATCGCGGCTCTCTTCGGTGCTCAGCATCAGGTCGAACTTGGCGATGCCGACATCCAGCTCCAGGCTTTCGAGGGTCAGCCCGCGGCCATCGGCCGAAGGAAGTTCGCGCAAGCCGTCGCGCTGGCTCGGTAGATGGTTGTAGGCCACCTGAAACAAAGGGTTGTAGCTCAGGCTGCGCTCTGGCTGCAACGCCTCGACCAAGCGCTCGAACGGCAGCTCCTGATGCGCCTGAGCGCCGAGCACTGCCTGGCGGGTACGGTCCAGAAACGCCACGAAGCTTTCGTGCTCGTTCATCTCGGCGCCCAGTACCTGGGTGTTGACGAAGAAGCCGATCAGCCGCTCGCTCTCCGCCCGTCCACGGTTGGCCACCGGCACCCCGACGCGCAGTTCGCGCTGGCCGGAGTAACGGAACAGCAACACCTGATAGGCCGCCAGCAGCAGCATGAACAGCGTCGCGCCCTGACGGCGGGCCAGCTCGCGCAGTGCGCGGCTCAAGTCAGCTGGCAGCTGGAAGTCCAGCGCCGCGCCACGGTAGCTCTGCACCGCCGGGCGTGGGCGATCGCTGGGCAGGGTCAGCACCAGCGCTTCGCCGCCCAACTGACGGGTCCAGTAATCGAGCTGGCGGTCACCTTCACCGGCCGCCATCCACAGCCGCTGCCAGCGCGCATAGTCAGCGTACTGAACCGGCAAGGCAGGCAGTTGCGCTGCGCTGCCGTTGACCTGCGCGGCATACAGGCTGGCGAACTCTTCAGTCAGCACCCCCGTCGACCAGCCGTCAGAGACGATGTGGTGCAAGGTCAGCAGCAGAATGTGTTCGCGCGCGTCGAGATGAATCAGCGTCAGACGCAGCAGCGGGCCAGTGGTCAGATCGAAGGGTTGCCGGGCGGCATGCTGCAGGCGCTCACGGGCCTGTGCCTCACGCTGTTCGACGGGCAACGCGCTCAGATCGAAGCGTTGCAGCGGCGGATCGAGTTGCGGCACGATCACCTGCACCGCGTGCGAACCCTGCTCGCCCTGCACTTCGCGAAACAGCGTGCGCAGGCTCTCGTGCCGAGCGGTCAGGGCCGCGAAGCTGGCTTGCAACGCCGCTTCATTCAACTCGCCGCGCAACCGTACTGCCGCCGGAATGTTGTAAGCCGCGCTGTGCGGCTCCATCTGCCACAAAAACCACAAGCGGCTTTGCGCTGCCGACAACGGCGCCTGTTCACAAGCCTGGCGCACAATCGGCAAGCGCTCCAGACGCACGCCCTTTTCGCCCAGTTGACGTAGAAAAATCAGCTGGCGGTCTTCCGGCAGCGCGGCCAGGCGTTCGGCGACCTGCTGCAACTTCTGTTGTTCGGTGTTACTCATCAAAAATTCTCCAACTCGCCCAGCAACTCGTCCATCAGATCCAGATCGACCTGTTTATCTTGTGCAGCGTCAGGCTGAGCCTGCAGGTAGGCGGCCAGCGCCTGGATGGAACTCAGTTCGAACAATCGGTGCAGGGGCAGGTCCAGGTTGAGGCGCTTGCGCAAGGTCATGCCGACCTGAGTGAGCAGCAGTGAATGCCCGCCCAACTCGAAGAAGTCGTCAGTGATGCCGACCTGCTCGACCCCCAACACGCTCTGCCAGATGTCGGCCAACTGTTGTTCGAGGTCATTGCTCGGCGCCACATAACCCCTCGGGCTGGAGGCGAACTCCGGCGCCGGCAACGCCTTGCGATCCAGTTTGCCGTTAGGCGACAGCGGCATGGCGGGCAGTACCAGGATCTGCGCGGGCACCATGTATTCCGGCAGATGCTCGAGTAGCTCGCGGCGCAGGCTCTCGCCCTCGCTGTGCGCCACCACGTAGCCCACCAATTGCTTGCCTTGCGCGGTGTCACGGGCGATGACCACGGCTTCTTCGACCGACGCCAGCCCTTGCAGGCGCGCTTCGATCTCGCCTAGCTCGATGCGCAGGCCGCGGATCTTCACCTGATGGTCGATACGCCCGACGTACTCGATGGCGCCGTCGACGCGCCAGCGAGCCAGGTCGCCGGTGCGATACAGGCGCTCGCCAGTACCGAACGGATCGGCCACGAAGCGCTCGGCAGTCAGCCCCGGGCGCAGGTGATAACCCCGCGCCAGGCCGACGCCACCGATGTACAACTCGCCCGCCACGCCTTGCGGCACCGGCTCCAGGAAACCGTCGAGGATGTACAGACGCAGGTTGTCGATCGGTCGGCCGATCGGCACTTGATGCCGCTCGTTTTCTTCATCGCAGGCCCAGTAGCTG
>CAJCIO010000024.1 GCA_903970465.1 Gammaproteobacteria bacterium | reverse complement strand
CGGCCTTGGGTTCGCCGCCCCATCCAGCAGGCCGCGTTCCGGTACGCTTGCGCAGGGATAGCCGGCATGGATGCCGGCTAAGCCCCGCTGGGCCATGGAAGGCCCATCGGGGCGTGCCCTGCGCAAGCGTACCGGAGCGCGGGTACCCTGAGCCTAGGCGAAGGGCCAATGCTGGGGCGGCGAACCCAAGGCCGGCTCGAAAGCTGAACCACCCCAATCCAATAGCCTCAACCTGACCACCCAATCACTGCACATGCTTGCGATCAAACTCCCAAACCCCATCAACTCGCACATCTTCTAGAACGAATAAAGCTCATCCAGATGCCCCACCGTTCCCTTGCGCGCACGCAATTCGCCATAGACTTTACGCAACGCCTGCGCCACCGCCAAGAACCCCCACGCCGGATAAAGTGGCTTCAGATCCTCCAGTACAACATCACCGCGCTCGCTACATTCCGAAATGCCCAAACCGCCCCGCAAACCCTTTGGCCAACGGATACGCCAGATCCCCATGCTTGCTGGTCCCCAGGCCCAGCTCGCCGAGCACCTCGGCCAACTTGACCGCCGCCGCCACGCCATCGATCACCGGCAGCCCTACCCGCTCGCTCACCCGTGCCGGCAGATCGGCCATGCCGCCGCAGCCCAGCACGATCGCCCCCGCCCCTTCTTGATCCCGCGCCAGCAGGGCCTGTTCGGCAATGCGCTCGACCAGTAGGTCCTCGCCCAACGCTTCCAGTTCCAGCACCGCGATATCGACACAGCGCACCGACGTGCAGTGCTCGGTCATGCCGTAATTGCGCAGCAAGTGTTCGGCAATGATGCGCGTGCGGGTCAGCGTCGTCACAACGGCGAAGCGCGTGCAGATCAGGCTGGCGACATGGAACGCCGCTTCGGCGATGCCGATCACCGGACCGCGCGCCAACTCCCTGGCAGCCAACAGGCCTGGGTCGCCGAAGCAGGCGATCACGTGGGCATCGACGCCCGCCGCCACCCCTTTGCGCACCTCCTCCAGCACCCCGACGGCGGCGATGGCTTCATCGAAATGCCCCTCGATAGATGCCGGACCGTCTTGCGGGCAGCAGGCGATGATTTCGGTTTCTGGCCGCGCCACGGCCATGGCGGCGCGGCCGATGCTGGCGGTCATGCTGCGGCTGGTGTTGGGGTTGATAACCTGGATTTTCATGGGCGGCCTGGTACGTGAATCAACGTTTGAAAAGGCTTTTGAAATCCGGCTCGACCGGGATTTTCGGGTCGATATGCAAGCTGGCCCGAATGCTGGTCAGATGCTCGCCCATCCACTTCGCCGCCGCGCTGGCGTCGCCGCGCTCCAGCAGCTCGACCAGTTCAAGATGGTCTCCGCAGTCGCAGCCGACGCTGCGCCGTGAACCGTAGACGGCGATGATCAGGGACGAACGGGTGGTCAGGCTGGCGACCTGCTCGCTGAACACCTGATTGTCCGCCAGTGCCACCAACTGCACATGAAAGCGCGCCGACAGCTGGATCGCACGGCTCTGCAGGCCCTGGCTCTGCGCCTGATGTTCTTCATCCACCAGCGCGCGCAATTGCTTGAGTTGCGCGGCGTCGGCATTGGCGACCACGGCGGGCATCACCGCAGGCTCGATCAACTGACGGGCGGCGAACACGTCCTGGGCTTCTTTGGCACTGGGCTGCGCCACCTCGGCCCCGCGGTGCAGGCGCAGCGTCACCATTCGCTCCAGCGCCAAGCGTTGCAGCACCTTGCGAATGCCGGTGCGACTGACGTTGAACGCCTCCGCCAGGGCATCTTCCGGGAGTCGTACACCGGGCAGCAGGCGATGCTCGACGATGGCGTCGAGTATCTCCTGATAGATGTGCTCATCGCGGCTCTGGTTGCCACGGGCGGGGGCGGGATCGATAGGAAAAAGATGGGCGTTCATAGGTTCACTGAAGAGCGACGTTGCGGTGATCGTATACAACTTTAATGCCCTTTGCCATCATCCGAATCGCTTGCACCACCGGTGTGCGCCCGCGCACTTACACGGGGCAAAACGGCGTCTACATTGGGTAGCTAGGTGATATCACCGGAGTCAAAACCCTTTCCCTATCAGGCGCCGGGCCCGCCGAAGCGCAAATGGCACGCATCCTGCGTAGAACATCGTATACAACAAAGCCTCCATCCGTATGCAATGCGCGGAACGGCATCCAACCAGGAGAGTGCGTACGATGAATCCACAGCTTCCCAAGGGCTACAGCCCGCGCTTGTACAACGAAGACCTCGGCCCGGTGCAGCAGGACTGGAACTGGTACAACATCTTTGCGTTCTGGATGAGCGACGTGCACAGCGTCGGCGGCTATGTATTCGCCGCCAGCCTGTTCGCCCTCGGCCTCGCCAGCTGGCAGGTGCTGATCGCGCTGATCGTGGGCATCTGCATCATTCAAGTGGTCGCCAACCTGCTGGCCAAGCCCAGCCAACAGGCCGCGGTGCCGTATCCGGTGATCTGCCGCCTGGCCTTCGGCGTGTTCGGTGCCAATATCCCTGCGGTGATTCGCGGGCTGATCGCCGTGGCCTGGTACGGCGTGCAAACGTACCTCGCATCCAGCGCGCTGATCATCGTGGTGCTGCGCTTCTTCCCCTCGATGCAACACTACGCCGAGGCGTCATTCGCCGGGCTGTCGTACCTGGGCTGGATGGGTTTTCTGGTGCTCTGGGTGCTCCAGGCGGCGGTGTTCTGGACGGGGATGAATTCGATCCGACGCTTTATCGACTGGGCCGGCCCAGTCGTCTACGCGGTGATGTTCATGCTGGCGGGCTGGATCGTCTGGAAGGCCGGCTGGAGCAACATCAGCTTCACGCTCTCGGAAAAATCCCTGAGCGGCTGGGAAGCCTTTGGCCAGATCGTCATGGCCACCGCGCTGGTGGTCTCGTACTTCTCGGGCCCGACCCTGAACTTCGGCGACTTCAGCCGCTATTGCCGCAGCATGGCGGACGTCAAACGCGGCAACTTCTGGGGCTTGCCGGTGAATTTTCTGGCGTTCTCGCTGGTGACCGTGGTGATCGTATCCGGCACCCTGCCGGTGTTCGGCGAAATGCTTCACGACCCCATCGCCACCGTCGCGCGTATCGATAACAGCGTCGCGGTGCTGCTCGGTGCCTTTGCCTTCGTCACCGCGACGATCGGCATCAACATCGTTGCCAACTTCGTCTCCCCGGCTTTCGACTTCGCCAACTGTGCGCCAAGCAAGATCAGTTGGCGGGCCGGTGGCATGATCGCGGCGGTCGCCTCGATCTTCATCACACCCTGGAATCTGTTCAACAACCCGGAGGTGATCCATTACACCCTGGACGTCCTGGCGGCTTTTATCGGCCCGCTGTTCGGGATTCTGCTGGTGGACTACTACGGGGTGAAAAAACAGCAGATCGACGTGGATGCGCTGTTCGACGATTCGCCCAATGGGCGGTATTGGTACAGCAACGGCTTCAACCCGACGGCGATCAAGGCGCTGATTGCGGCGACGGTGATCGGGATTCTGTTCACGTTTATTCCGTGGTTCAAGCCGGTTGCGAACTTTGCCTGGTTTACCGGATGCTTTTTGGGCGGCGCCTTCTATTGGGTGCTGGCGCGGCGGGAGGTGAAATCGGTGACGGCGCCCGTCATGGCCTAGCCTGGCGACCTTGCGTGATCTGCGCCCGGGGCTGGATCTCGATCCAACCGCTAGGGCGCAATCATTTGTATCCTCTGCTACGACGCAGGCAATCAGGATCAGCCGCTATAACCAAATTCCGATTCAGTCTAGGCGGGCAAAAATCCATAGCCTTATGATCTAAGCCGACGTTCACTCGGCCGCCTAATCTGAAGCAGTACCGCCATGACCCTCAATGATCGCCCCTCCCATCCATCTCGTTTGTACCCCGGCGAATGGCCGACCTGGATCGTGCTCATCGCGGTCTACAGCGGCTGGACCGGTATCCTCTTCGCCTATCGCGCGCAGCTGTTGAATCTGCCGATCACCACGGCGCTGCTGGCCGTCTGGGTGGCCTGGTTCATGTCCCTGCAGCACGAGTTGATCCACGGCCACCCGACTCGCCGGGCATGGCTGAACGCACTGTTCGGCTACGCGCCGCTGTCGATGTGGTATCCGTACGCGCTGTACCGCGACTCGCACCTGCTGCACCACACCGACAGCACCCTGACCCTGCCGGACATCGACCCGGAGAGCACCTACATTTCCCAAGCCCACTGGGCCCAGGCCGGGCCGTTCAAGCGCCGTCTGCTGCTCATTCGCAAGACCTTCCTCGGTCGCCTGCTGCTCGGCCCGCCGTGGGGCGTACTGGCGCTGCTGATCAGCGAATCACAGACCATCATCGGCGGCGACTGGCGCCGCGCGCCCATGTGGCTGGGCCACGGACTGCTCTGCGCGGCCATGCTTTATGGCATCGAACATTATGCCGGCATCCCGGCCTGGTACTACCTGCTGGCCGTGACCTGGCCAGCGCTGGCATTGGCCTCGGTGCGGTCGTTTTACGAACACCGTGCGCAACCCATGGTGCCTGAGCGCACGGTGATCAACGAGGGCGGCTGGTTCACGCGCCTGCTGTTCCTCAACAACAACCTGCACGCCGTGCATCATGCTCGCCCGGACGTGCCCTGGTATTCACTGCCGGCGTTTTATCAAACGCAGCGCGCCACCTTCCTCAGCGCCAACGGCAACTTCCATGTGCCGGGCGGGTATCTGCAGTTGCTGCGCCAGTACGCGGTGCGTCCGGTGGATGACCCCGCGCACCCGGCGATGGAACAGCGCCCCGTAGAAGCAGCCGCCTGATGAGCAACTGGAAAGTTTCGCTGCCCATGTACAGGATCACGACGCCTTTGCACGAGGCAAACAGCGCCTTTCTCGAAGCTTTTTCAAAGACACTCCAGGGACTGGGCTGGAACGAACCCATCACCCTTATCGAGCCCGATTTCAACCACATCGATGAGCATTGGCTGGACCCGCATCTGCTGTTGTCGCAAACCTGCGGCTATCCGCTGATGACACGCTTGCAGGGCAAGGTCAGCTTGCTGGCGCTGCCTCGCTACCGAGCCGAAGGCTTCAACGATGGCGAGTACAGCAGCCGGCTGATCGTCGCCGAACACAGCCCCTTCAAGACACTGGCCGACCTGCGTGGGAGCGTCGCGGTGATCAACGGCGAGGACTCCCACAGCGGCATGAACGCCTTGCGCCACGCCGTGGCGCCTTTGGCTGAAAACGGCGATTTCTTTCGGGAAATAGTGGTCTCAGGTGGCCACGTGAACAGCGTCGAGTTGGTGCGCGACGGCCGGGCTGATATCGCCGCGATAGACCCAGTGACCTGGGCGCATCTGGCTGACGAACATCCCGAGCGGCTCACACAGATCCGCACCCTCGGCTGGACGGCGTCGGCACCGGGATTGCCACTGATCGGCTCCCTCTCCTTGAGCACCGAACAGATCGTGCTGATCCGGGCGGCGCTGTCCACGACCCTGCAAAGCTCACCGCAGTTAGCCCACGTACTTCGCATCCAGGACTTCGCCGATGCGCAATGGCCGAGCTACCAGCGGATCATTGAGATGCAACGCCACGTCACTGGCCTGACAGGCTGAAACAGTGCGAGGCAGGCGCCCGCGGCGTCGCATAGCGTGCCCGCAACGCTATCGACTGGGCTGAGGCTTGGCGGGTACGCCTTGCTCCCACAGCTTGACGACTCAAGATCGGTCAACGCTGCGGGAGCCAAGCTTGCTCGCGAAGAGGCAGGTCCCGATGGCGCAAAACATTTGCAAATACCCCGCCCCATTCGAGGGCGCGACACCCTTTTTCGACAAGAACACCTGCTGTTCCTGCACCCTTCTGGCGCCAAAAAAAACAAATAACCACAAACCCAACACATTCAACAAAACCCACTTGACTCTTTTTTCTCCGCTGACTTTAATGCCTCGACGCCCAAGGATTCACTCGAGCATTCACCTAGCACTTGCGGAATAGCCAATGAATACGGATCAACACCCCTCATCCATGCCCAGCGTCATCGAAGCAGCCGCGCGCATTCGTGAGGGTCGGCTGACGCCCGTGCAGTTGGTCGAATCCAGTCTTCTGGCGATAGAAACCCACAATCCCACACTTAATGCCTTTGGCGACGTGTATGCCGAGGCTGCCCTGGAGCAGGCCCGGGTCATGACCGCCGAAGCCCTTGCCGGCCATTCTCGCGGCCCGCTGCATGGGGTGCCCTTCGGCATCAAGGACCTGTTTTCCACCGCCGGATTGCGCACCACCAAGGGTTCGCTGACCGGCCTCGACAATGTGCCCGTGCAGGATGCGCCGATCATCCGGCGCCTCAAGGACGCCGGCGCGATCATCCTTGGCAAAACCGCCACTACCGAATTTGGCTGGACCGGCGCCAGCACCTCGCGGGTGTTCGGCAATGGTCGCAACCCGTGGGATCCACAACTCACCAGCGGCGGTTCAAGTTCCGGTTCGGCCATTGCCGTGGCGGCGCGCATGGTGCCGGCGACACTGGGTTCGGATGGCGGCGGTTCGGTACGGATTCCCGGCGCCTTCTGCGGCGCCTTTGCACTAAAAGGCTCGTTGGGGCGGATTCCGACCTGGCCTTGGTCGGCCACCGAGATGCTCAGCCACGCGGGCCCCATCACCCGCACGGTGCGTGACAGCGCGTTGCTGTTCGATATTCTGTCCGGCCCCGATCCACTGGATCACCAGGCCCTGCCAGCCCCCACCGAATCCTATCTGGCGCGCTGCGAACAACCGTTACGGCCACTGCGCATCGCCTACTGCCGGACCTTGTTCGAGACGCCGGTCGACCCGGTGATCGCCTCGGCAGTCGAAGCCGCCGTGCAACAGATAGCTCAGGCGTTGCCCGTGACCATCACCACGCGCACCCTGGACTGGCAAGACCCGCTGGCCACCTTCGAAACCCTCTGGGTGGGCGGGCGTGGCATCGCCTATGGCAAAGCGCTGGTCAACCAGATGGACCAACTCGACCCAGGCTTCGCCGAGTTGATCAGGCGCTCGGCCGATTACGACCTGGCCGGCTACCTCAACGCCGTGCAACAGCGCGCCGCCTTCGCCAATCAGGTCCACGCGCTGTTCAACACGTTCGACCTGCTGTTGCTGCCGACCTTGCCGATCCTGCCGTTCGCCGCCGATGACGTGGCCCCGGCGGGCCATGGCGGCCAGGACGGCGCGGTGCCCTGGGCACGCTGGACGCCCTTTACCTACCCTTTCAACATCACCGGCAACCCGGCAGCCAGCGTGCCCTGCGGCTTCAGCCCGAGCGGCTTGCCCATCGGCCTGCAAGTGGTCGGCCGCCGTTTTGCCGATGCCGATGTGCTGCAATTTTGCGCCGCCTTTGAAGCCATTGCCCCCTGGGATCAGCATTTGCCTCCCGTGCTGACCCGGTAAGTTTCAAGGCTCGGAGCGGACTCGAACGAAGCCCGCCCGATGGTTTACCCCTTTGCTCATGACTGCCCTTTCACCACGATACGAGTGAGAGGTACCTGTGTCCCGGTCAAACATGGCGTCAGCTTCCAGCACGCTCCCACGCTCGGCATCGGCCGAGCTGGCGGCTACTTGGGCGACGCTCCAGCGTTTACCGCGCCGAGCACGCACCCCGAGCCACAGCCGGCGCCGGTACACTGGCGGCTTCACTTTGCAGCGGAACCTTTGCCCCATGCTCAATCAGCCTCGTCTGGACGAAATCATGCGCCTGCTGGCGCAGCACCAACGCGTCAAAGCGTCGGACCTCGCTCAATCGATGTTCGTCTCCGAAGAGACCATCCGCCGGGACTTCAAATACCTCGAGGAAGCCGGCAAGTTGCGGCGCATTCATGGCGGCGCCATCTTGCCGCGGCCCAATGAAGAACAGCCTCTGCAAGTGCGCACCCGCATCAAGACCCAGGCCAAGGCCAAGCTGGCCACGCGCGCCGCGCAACTGGTCAGCGAAGGCATGGCGATCTTCCTCGACACCGGCACCTCGACCCTGGCCCTGGCTCAGCAACTGACCCGCTTCAGCCAGTTGAAAATCATCACCAACTCGCTGGATATCGCCCAACTGATCACGCAGCACAGCGATAACGCGGTGCTGGTGGCCCCCGGGGATGTGCGTCGCAACGACAACGCCCTGATCGGCGCCCACACCCTGGAATTCGCCCGTCAGTTTCATTACGACATCGCCTTCATGGGCATTGGCGCAGTGGACCTGACACTCGGCTTCATGGATTACGAAGAGCCCGAAGCACTGCTGCGTCGCACCCTGGCCAAGCACTGCCTGCGCAGTGTGGTGCTGGCTGACGACGCCAAGTTCGGGCATCGGACCTTCATCAATACGCTGCCGTTTGCAGCGATTACGACCGTGGTCACCAATCGCCCGTTGTCGGACGATTTTGCGGCCCGCCTGGAGCAAGATAATGTCGAAATCCTTTACCCCTGAACCGCTGTTGCCGAGCGCAGCCGACCTCGCAGCATTCGAGGCGCTGTTTCGGCAGAGTTCAGCCATCGGCGCTACACCCGCCGGAGGCTTGCATCGACTCTCGGCCTCGGCCGAGGACGGTCAGGTACGTGACCTGTTCTGTGCCTGGTTGACCGCGCACGGTTTTGAAGTGCGCGTCGATGCAGTGGGTAATATTTTTGGCTTGATCACCTTCGACCCGGCGGCGCCTTTTATCCTCTGCGGCTCGCACCTGGACAGCCAGCCCAGTGCCGGACGTTTCGATGGCATCTACGGGGTCCTGGCCGGTGCAGTGGCCATCGCTAGCCTGGCGCGGCAGATGCGCGAACGCGGCGAGGCACCGGCCTGCAACCTGGCGGTGGTCAACTGGACCAATGAAGAAGGCGCTCGCTTCCAGCCCAGCCTGATCGGCAGCAGTGTGTTCACCGGCGCCATGGGCCTGGAACAAGCCTGGGCCTGCCGCGACGGTGACGGCGTGACACTGCAGGACGCCCTGCGCGCCATTGGCTATCTGGGCGACAACCTGGTCGACCTGCCCGTGGCCGGTTACGTCGAGATCCATGTCGAGCAAGGCCCCGAGCTTGAAAGCCAGGGCCTGGCTATCGGTGTGGTGCGCGAAACCTGGGCGGCATTGAAGAACCGCGTGCGCTTCGACGGAGAACAGAACCACACCGGCCCGACCCCGATGGCGGCCCGTCGCGATGCCCTGCTGGCCGCCGCCCACGCCATCACTGCCGTGCGCGCCGAAGTCGAGCTGCATGGACTGGCAATGCACAGCTCGGTCGGGCGCCTGGAAATCTATCCGAATTCGCCCAATGTGGTGCCCTCGAAGGTGTCGGCGCTGATCGAATACCGCTCGCGGGACGTCGCGCTGCTGGCCGCTGCGGGTGAACGCCTGCAGGCCTTGCTGGAAGCCATCTCGCTAAAGACCAACACCGCGTTCGAGATCGAAAGCAGCGTGCTGCGTGAACCGGCACAACTGCACCCTGGCTTCGCCGAACTGGCCTATCGCGTCGGTCAGGAACTCGGCCTGCCGATCGGCAACAGCATCACCGTTTCCGGCCACGATGCCATCAGCCTGAACCGCAAATACCCCGCTTGCCTGGTGTTCATCCCCAGCAGCAACGGCGTGTCCCATAACGAAGCGGAGTACACCCGTGACGAGGATATGCGCAACGGCCTGCGTATGCTGACGGCGCTGCTGTACCGCGCCTGCTCTGCACCCGGATCATTCAGCTGAGGAGCGATCATGACCCATCAATCGTGCGAGTCGCGGCTGCTCGATGCACTGAGCGCAGCTGACTTTCCTGCCGATATCCAGATCGTCCCCGGTACGCCTGGGGTGGCTTCACCGATACGTCTGGCCACCGAATGGGCGGGTTTTCGGGTCAGCAGCGCCAAGGGCAACCACTACGCCAAGGTGCTGCACGCCGACATGGCCGAGCTGATCGATATCGAGCGCAGCGCCCAGGCCAGCCGATGCGCCGCCGAAAGTGGTGCAACGCCCGCGTTGATCCTCGTCGACGCGGCCAACGGCGTGTTGCTGTTCGACGCCTTGCCCGCGCCAGAGTGGCGCTGGGCACGCCTTGATGAGCTGACCTCGGCGCCGCGGCTGCAGGCGCTGTGGGCCCTGAAGAAGCGCGTGCATGGCGGCCCGGTGCCGGACTTCGAGCGTTCGCCGATGGCCGACCTGCAAAGACTGCGACAGTTTTGTGTGCGTGACAGCGTATCGCTGCCGCCGGACCTGACCTGGATCGACACCTGCATCGACCTCGCGTGGCAGGCGCTGCAACGCCTGCCTGGCGCGCGCGTGCCGCTGCATGGCGACGGCGTGGCCTGTAACGTGATGATCGGCCCCGGTGGCGCGTTGCAGCTCGTCGACTTCGATCAGGGGGGTTGTTTCGATCCCTGGTACGACGTGGCGATCACCCTCAACGAGCTGTATCCGTTCGAAAGCCAATGGCGTACCGGTATCACCGCCTGGGCCGGCCAGTGCCTCGAGGTGGATTACGCCCGCTGCCGCCTGTATGCCTTGATCGACGATTGGTACTGGACGTTATGGGGCCTGTGGGCCGGCACGACGTCGAGCCGCGGCCTGGAGTTTTCCAAGGTCGGACAGTGGACCTTGTTGCGCTGCCGCCAAGCCATTCAGGACCCGCGCTTCGAAAGCTGGCTGCGCCACGTTCAGGGGGATCAAGCATGAAAACACTGGGTCAAGCGGCCAACGCCGCAGAGCGCCAACTGGAGGTCGCGGTGCGCAGCGTCGGCGCCTGGAGTGGTCGGCAGATCGCTTACCAGCCAGTCAGCGGCGGCATTTCCAATACCAACTGGCGCGTCGACGTCCAAGGCGCCGACACCGCGTACTTTTTCAAGGTGCCGGGGGTCGGCACCGAGATGTTCATCGACCGCCGCACTGCCCACGACGCCAGCGTCAAGGCCGCCCAGACCGGCTATGGCGCTCCGGTGTTCGCCTTTCTGGAAGAATGCGGCGTCGAAGTCTTCGAGTTCATGGAAGGCTGGCGCGCGTCCTCCAACCACGACTTTTTGCAACGCGATGTGCGCCACAACGCGCTGCATGCGCTCAAGGCGTTCAACCAGCAACCCCTGCTGATCCAGACCAAGACCGCCTTCGACATGATCACCGAACACCAGGGCCAGGTCGCCGAACTCAACGGCTGCACGCCGCCGGACCACGCCTGGCTGTGCCGCCAGTTCGAGCGCGCCTGGCAGGCGCTGCAAGCCTCGGGCATCGACCTGGTGCCGTGCATGAACGACACCCTGGCCGGCAACTTCATGCTCAACGACGCCCGACAGATCCGCCTGGTGGACTTCGAGTACGCCTCCAACAACGACCGGCACTACGAACTGGCGCTGTGGTTCGGCGAAATGTTCTTCACCGACGACATGGAGCTGGCGCTGATCGAAGACTATTTCGGCGAGGTCACGGCCCAGACGTTGGCGCGGATCAAATTGAACAAGGCGCTGGCAGACCTCAAATGGTCGACCTGGGCCATGGTTCAGCATGCGGTGTCGCAGCTCGACTTCGACTTCTACAAGTACGGCGTCTGGAAGCACATGCGTGCGCGCAGCGTATTCAACGACTCGCAATGGGAAACCTGGCTCAGACAGGCTTGAGCGAGCGTCCAGGGCACCGACGCCCGTTTATCCAATAAAAAAATAGCGGCGTGTTCCGCAGTCTTTTTTCACTGCTTGAGTTTTATCCGATCGCACAGCAACCAGATCCAGAATTCAAGGAGCACAACGTTATGCAAAGCAATCCCTCTCTGGCGCCGCCAAGACGTTTGAAGGCCCTGGTCTTCGGCATCTACTTTGTCGTGTTACTGCTGATGGCGCTGTTTCCGCCGTTCTACCTGAGCATCAGCGGCAGCACGGTCATCGTGCTCGGCATTCCGCTGCCGATCTTCTACTGGATCGCCATCGCTACCCTGACCGGGCTCGGCTTGTGGGTGCTGTACATCGTCGAATCCGCGACGGGCGAGATACCTGAAGAGGGGGAACTGCAATGATCAGCACCGCCATCGGCTCCAACCTGTTCATCACCTTCGGCCTGATCGGCCTGTTTCTGGCCGGCATGATCGCGGTGTTGTACGCGACCAACCGCAAGAGCCACAGCTTCTCCGATTATGCCGTGGGCGGCCGCTCCTACGGGCCCTGGTACATCGCCATGTGCTACACCAACTCGTGGTGGCCGGGCGCAACCTTTACTGCGTTCTTCGCGCTGTCGGTGGGCGGTGCACTGGGCTTCTACGGCATGGTCTACGCCACCCTCGGGGTCACGGCCATGTACCTGATGGCCAACCGCGCCTGGACCTGGGGCAAGCGCTTCAACCTGACCACCCAACCCGACCTGCTGGGCATGCGTTTCGACAGCCCGGCGGTCAAGCGTATCGCCTCGATCATCGGAATCATCTCGGTGTTCCCGTGGGTCGTCATGGGCATCCAGGCGCTCGCCACGTTGTTCCAGTTCGCCAGTTTCGGGCGCTGGGGCGTGACCACCTGCCTGATGGTCGGTGTCGGCGTGGTGCTGGTGCGTCAGTACTGGACCGTGAGCATGGGCATGCGCGGGCTGATCATGACCGACATGTATCAGGGCCTGATCGCCTACGTGCTGTGCGCGGCCTTGTGCGTGTACCTGATGTTTGGCGGCTCCAGTGTTGGTGAGGCAGCGTCGTTTTCCCATCTTTCGCAATTGCCCGCCAGCATGCTGGTGATTCCCGGTGGCAGTGGCAGCACCTATGGACCGATGTACATGTTCAGCCTGATCTTCACCGGGGTCATCGGCTCGATGTGCTGGCCGATGAGCTTCCAGCGCATCTACACCGCCAGCGGCGTACGCGCCGTGAAAAAAGGCACGCTGGTCACCATCCTGCTGGTGGCGGGCTTCTACGGCATCCTCATGCTGTTCGCCGCCGCCATCAGCCAGGACCCTGCCGTGGCAGCGCACCCGCAGAATGGCTGGTTCCTGTCGTTGTTCGACATCGGCGGCCCTTGGTTGCTGGCGCTGGCTATCGTCATCGTGCTGGCGGCCAGCATCGGCCACGTCGATGGCTGCGTGCAGGTGTGCGGCACCCAGTTTGCCAACGACCTGGCGACCTGGAACACACCCCGCACTGACCGCGAGAAAACCGTGCTGGCCAAATCCGGGATGGTGGTGTTCATTGCCGCCGCTTCGCTGCTGGCTTACCTGACGTTCGACTACGCGCGGTTGCAGTTGCTGGCGCAGATCTCCTACCAAGGGATCATTCAGCTGGCGGTGCCGTTGTTTTTCGGAATCTTCAGTCGTCGCGGCAACAAGCAAGGGGCGATCGCCGGGATGCTGGTGGGTATCGTCATCGCCATCTTACTGACCGTCATCTACCCGGATGACATCCCCGCCCTGGGCTCTTTGACCAGCGGCATCATCGGGGTGATCTTCAACGCCTTGGTGTTCGTCGGCTTCGCCTTCGCCATCAAGCCCAGCCAGGCCGAAATCGCTCGCGTGGACGATCTGTTCGCCAGCGTGTCGGCGCAGCGTGCTCCTCTCGGTGCAACGCCGATCATGAGCTGATCCATGGCGACCGCGCCGGCCTTGGGGCTGGTGCGGCGCCAGATCAGGCGCCTCATTCTCTGGCACTGAGAGCCTGCGAAAAATTAATCGATTTACGAATCACCCTTCCCGGCAAATACTCGTGGTATTCCACCGAGCGTCGAGTGATTGCATGCAAGAACTATCCTGGGCAACCCCCAGCGTTCGCCAGTCTTTGGCGGCACTTAAACAATCCCCTCCATTCGTCTACGGCCTGACCAATTACATTGCCGCCAACCTCAGCGCAAACCTGCTGCTGGCGGTCGGCGCCGGGCCGGCGATAGGCACGGCGATGGACTGGCCGCGGTGCTTCGCCGCTGGGGCCAACGCCATGTGGATCAACACCGCCGCGTTGATGAGCAGCGGCCCCGAGGCGTTGTGGACGGCCGCCGAATCGGCCCAGCAGGCCGGGACGCGCTGGGTACTGGACCCGGTGGCGATGGGTGCCGGAGCGCCGGAATACGATGCGGCGGTGCGCAAACTGCTGGACTTCCACCCCACGGTGATCCGCGGCAACGCCAGCGAACTGATCGCCTTGGCGGGCGGCAGCGGCGGTGGCAAAGGCGTCGAGACTACCGCCAGTTCCGATGACGCCCTGGGCTTTATCAAGGACCTGGCGCAACGCACCGGGGCCATCGTGGCAGTCAGTGGGCCGGTGGACTACATCACTGACGGCACCCAGGTGTATGCGGTCAAGGGCGGTGACGTGCGCCTGACCCAGGTCACCGGCGCCGGTTGCAGCCTGGGCGCATTGATCGCGGCGTTGCTAGCCAACACCAACGACGCCTTGCTGGCCACCGTCGCCGCCCACGCGCTGTTCACCATCGCGGCCGAACGCGCATCCCCTGCGGTCGGCACTGCGTCCTTCGCCACGGCGTTTGTTGATCAGTTGTCGCTGCTCGACCCCGCTGAATAACGACCTGGCGCGCCCCGAGGTGTGCCACGCCGGGCATATCCCCTGCTGCCTCAGCCAGCGGCTGGTGTGTAGCCCAATAATAAGCGCTGATGCGACCGGCCCTTTCGCGGGCAAGCCTTGCTCCCACAGCGAACTGAGTCGTGCACCTGTGGGAGCAAGGCTTGCCCGCGAAGAGGCTGGCATGAATGGCGACGATCCATGGCCGTGCGCTCAAATAGCGGCTATCAATCCAGCACCGACGGATCCGCCTCGATCATCAACGCCTTCATCTCTTCGAAATGCCGCCGCGAAAAGTCAGTGATGCCTTCCCAGCCCTTGGCGGTCTTCTCGGCCACTTCGTCAGACAGCACGCGCAGCGGCTGGCCGGTGGACCACGCGGTCACCAGGATCTGGCAGGCGCGTTCCAGGGTCCAGATATCGTCGAACG
The DNA here is from genome assembly GCA_903970465.1 of Gammaproteobacteria bacterium. GTDB lineage: Bacteria > Pseudomonadota > Gammaproteobacteria > Pseudomonadales > Pseudomonadaceae > Aquipseudomonas. The sequence continues at coordinate 30,662 of CAJCIO010000024.1, read as the reverse complement.
CTTCGCCGATGTTCGGCGCAATCACCATCACCCCGTGATTGCCCATCAACAAGCGGGTCTTGCCGTCCAGCAGCCCGGCCAATCGTGCACCTTCAGCCTCGGTTTCAGCCATGCCGCCGTACATCTCGTCCACCGCAATGCGGTTGAAATAGCGCGCGGTGTTCTGGTCGATCGGCAGCACCTGCGGCTTGGCCATACAGGCCACGGCGGTGGTGTAGACCGGGTGCAGGTGCAGCACCGCGCGGGCCTGTGGCAAGCGCTGGTGAATCTGCCCGTGAATGGCCCAGGCCGTCGCATCGACGTCCGGGTGCTTGGCGTTTTCGGCGTTGTCGGCATCGAGCAGCAACAGGTCACTGGCGCGAATGCGCGAGAAGTGCTTCCACTTCGGGTTGATCAGGAATTGCTTGCCATCCGGCGAGACGGCCGCGCTGAAGTGGTTGGCCACCGCTTCGTGCATGCCCAGGTGGGCAACGATACGGAAGGTCGCTGCCAGGTCGATACGCGCCTGTTCTTCTAGGCTCAGAGCCATGAGTCTTTCTCCATGCAACGCGGCCGCATCGAGGGGCGGCCGCGTTATAGGTGGCTATCAGGGTTTAGGCATCAGCTCGGCGATGTCGGCATCGGTCGGTGCTTCAAAGCTGTATTTCTTCAGCAGTGCGGCGTATTCCGGCGTGGTGCGGTATTTGGCTAACGCGTCAACCAGGGCCTTCTTGACCTCGTCGTTGCCCTTCTTCACGCCCAAGCCGTTGAGCACCGGGTAGATCAGCGCATCCGAGGAAATCACCACGCGCCCGCCCAATTTTTCGACCACACCATGGGCCACGGCGGCGTCGGTGATCTGTGCTTCGACAGCGTGCGCCAGCAGCGCCTGAGTGGTCTGCGGGTCGGTAGCGTATTCGCTGATGGCGATCGGTTGCAGGTTGTTCTTCACGCAGTAGTCATCGGACAGCTTGTGCATCTGCGCCAGCCAGGAAGTGGCCGCCATCGAACCGATCTTGTGGCCGCAGAATTCTTCTGGCTTCTTGGGCTGGAACGTGCCGCCCTTGAGCGCCAGGATCGATTCGCCGCTTTTCAGGTACGGGATCATGTCGATGACCTTGACCCGCTCTGCGGTGATGTACATCGACGAGTTGGCAACGTCGAAACGCCCACCCTGAAGGCCGGTGATCAGGTTGGGGAAGCGCGTGTCGACGGTTTCGACCTTGCGCCCCATGAGCTTGCCCAAGCCATCGAGGAACTCGATGTCGAAACCGGCCGGCTTGTTGTTGTCCATGTACTCGTACGGGAAAAAGGTCACGTCGGAGCCGGCGACGATCTTGCCATCCTGTTGAAAGGCCGAGGCCGCCAACGAGGTCATTGCAACCGCTGCGCCAACCAGGCTCAGGGCGATAGGGCGAACAATCTTGTGCAACGCTGTCATGGTAGATCCCTGCAAGGTTTGAAGGAGGTTAGGCAGTGACTTGGTCAAGACCGGCCTGTTGCACGAAGAAAGAGGCGCCGCGGGGTTTCTGTGGCAACCGCAGCTGATTGGCCGTGGAGCGCACAAGGCCGCTTTCCTCACCGGCTACCATCTGGCCGGAGTGCTGGCTGGGCAAAGGGTTGTCGCCGAATGGCAGCGCGTCTTCAGCGGCGTAGACGCTGATGAACAGAGTGCGCGGCAGTTCAGTCTCGTTAGGGCTTGAAGCGTGCAACAAACGTGTATGCATGAAGCACACGGAACCGGCCGGGCCGAAGCAGGCGATCGGCGCCTGGCAATGCTCGGCCACCACCTCGTCGGCCACCGCGCCAGTGAAACGCTGGTCGTGCCAGTGCGACCAGAGCGGGCCTTTGTGGCTGCCGGGGATGACGTTGAGCGGGCCGTTTTCCGGGGTCACGTCGCTGATCATCAGCAACGCGGTGACGAGGTCGTCGTTGCTGTGCGGGGTGAACGGGAAATCCTGGTGCCATTTGACCTGAGTGGCGGTGTGCGGCAGCTTGGAGTTGATCTTGCTGTGATGAAAGCGTGCACCCGTGCCGCCGATCAATTGCGCCGATATCTGTGCCATGCGCGATTGCATGGCTGCTTGCAGATAGGCCGGCGAAATCTCGGTGGGCGAGCTCACCCGACGCAGCGAAGGATGATCGGCGCGATGATCGCCTTCAAGGTCGAAGCGCGCGCGGCCGTCGATCGTTTCGCCCCAGCCCTCGGCGTGGCTGCGGCTCTCTTCTACCCACTGGTCGAAGTCGTGCTGCAGCGCCGCCACTTCCTCGACGCTCAAGACCCCTTCCACCACCAGAAAACCATCACGGTGAAACTGTTCGACGTGCCATTGCTCGATCATTTTTATCCTTCCTGCGGTTGAACGTAAAAGCGCTTGAACGCTAAAGGGATCACGCCAGCGAAACATCCTTGAGGAACGCTTCGACACGTGGGTTGTGGCCGCTGCGCAGCACCTGGGGCTTGTCGTCGCAGACGATGCGGCCCTTCTCCATGAAGACGATGCGGTCGGACACCTTGAAGGCAAAATTCATTTCGTGCGTGACGATCACCATGGTGATGCCCTCTTTGGCGAGAGCTTCGATGACCTGCAGCACCTCGTTGACTTTCTCGGGGTCGAGGGCCGACGTGGGCTCGTCGAACAGCATGATCTGCGGGCGCATCATCAACGCCCGGGCAATCGCCACGCGCTGCTGCTGACCACCAGACAACTGGTGCGGGTACTTCCAGGCGTGGTCGAGCATGCCGACCTTGTGCAGTAAAGCGTAGGCCTGTTGCTTGAGCTCGGCGACAGCGTCGAGGCGGTGGTAACGCGGCGCCATCAGCAGATTGTCGAGCACGGTCAAGTGCGGGAACAGGTTGAAGCTCTGGAACACCATGCCAATGTTCAGACGGTGCTCGGCGTGCTCCACGTACTGCGGTTTCTGCGCGCCCTGCCTGTCGAGGTGGATAAACGGCTGGCCGTTGATCTGGATGTCGCCGTTGTCGATCTGCTCCAGGCCGTTGAGCAAGCGAATCAGGGTGGTCTTGCCCGAACCGGACGGGCCGATCACCGACACCACTTCACCGGGCTGGATCTGCAGGCTCACGGCGCCGAGCACTTCGACATCGTTGAAGGCCTTGTGCAAGCGCGTGGCCTGCAGCGCCGGCGTACCCGGGGCGGCACTGATGGCGCGCTGGACCACTGCGCTTTGCTGAGTGGCCAGCGCCAGCACTTCGGCGTCGGGCACTCGGGAGACATTGCGCACGTTGACGTCGAGGAACCGCTCGAGGCGTTTGAGCAGGAAGTCGAACACCGTGACGATCAGCACGTAATAGAATGCCACCGCCGCCATGGTTTCCATCACCAGAAAATTCTGCGAGTACAGGCGCTGGCCAACCATAAGGATTTCGGTCAACGAGATGACCGATACCAATGAGCTGAGCTTGACGATGGAGATGTATTCGTTGGCCAGCGACGGCAGCGCCACACGCAACGCCTGGGGAATGATCACCCGCCATTGGGTGCCGAGAAACTTCAGCCCCAGAGCCCGCGCCGCCTCGGCCTGGCCCTTGTGAATCGAAATCAGGCCGCCGCGGTGGATCTCGGCGACGTAGGCGGTTTCACACAGCACCATGGCCAGCAGGCCAGCCCAGAACGGATCGCCCAGCACCACCGACGCGGCGGGGAATGCCTGGGGGATGTTGTAGACGAAAATCAGCAGCACCAGCAGCGGCAGGCTGCGGAACAACCAGATATAGGCCCGGGCCGGAGCGCTGAGCAATGGTTGCTTGGACTGCTTGGCCAAGGCCACGAAGAAACCCAGGGCAATACTGACGACCCAGGTCACGAAACTCAGCTTGATAACGGTCCAGGTCGCTCGCCAGAACTCGGCATCGAACAGCAAACCAAACATGTAATTCCAGTCGAATGTCATCGTCGCTGCGCTCAACAAAAAAATCAGAATGTGCAACCGGGCGTCTTGTGCGAACGCGCCTCACGGTGTGCACCGATGAAACGAGATTCGTGGAGAGAGGCACTTGCGGTCAATTAGGATTAACCGGAGCAGTGAGTAGGCAGATCCGATGCAGACGTTCAGCCATTTCATCCCCTGTGCGAGCGGACGCTGCCCGCGAAGCTTTCAAGGCCTTCGGCGCCGAACGCGCAACCCCGCTCGCCCAGGGAGCACGCACCAAAATAAATCATTGCGGCATGCAGACCGGGTCTCACCGATGCATTTTGGTGCACTGTCTTCAGGATCATCCTTGAGCTCACCCATTGCTTGAGTCTGCAGGCTGCGGCTCATCTCATAGATTCGTTTCTGATGTACACCTGGGGCGAGACAATCCGGAGCAGTGGCCACGGGATTGCCTGGTCGAGAGTGGTGCAGCCACTACTCGTTCGGCGTATCCAGCGTCCGTACCGCATGAGGGTCGTAGAAGCTCGGCGCTGCCATGCCGGGGATGTACTGGTCCGAGACGAACATGCGGCAGCGCTCGGTGAACGCCGACACCACGCGGGACAATTGCGCGTTGGTGGCCGTGGCATAGCCCAGTTGCAGTGGGTGCAAGCCGCCCGCCAGGCGAATGCGGATCAAACGCTTGCCGTCCTGGGACAAGTTGCCCTTGGGGCGGGCGTTGGCGATGGTATAGCCGATGCCGTTGCCGACCATGGCGCGTACCGTTTCCAGATTGCTGGAGCGCATGACTATATTCGGCGTGATGCCGGCCTGGATGAACAAGCTCAGGAAGTACTCGCGGCTCCAAGGGATATCCAGCAGCACGAAGGGATAGGCCTCCAGGTCCTGAACGCTGACGGCCGGCAGGTGGGCCAAGGGGTGGTAATCGCCGACCATCACGTAAGGCGGCAGCTTGGCCAGGGGCTGGAAGTCGATGTCGGTGCTGCTGGCCAGGTCGTAGGTCAGGGCGATATCGATCTCGGCGTTGCGCAGTTTTTCGAGCAACTGCTCGTGATCGCCTTCGACCTGAGTGATGCGCACACCGGGGAAGGCGCGCCCGAAACCGAACACCAGTTCGGGGGTGATCATCGGCGCCAGCGAGTGCAGGCAGCCCACGCGCAGCGGCCCGCGCACGGTATTGAGGGACTCGGAGGCAATGGTGTACAGGTTGCTCATCTGCTCGAGGATCAGCTTGGCCTCTTGCATCACCTGGCGCCCGACGGCAGTCAACGACACCCCTTGGGCGTGATGACGAATGAACAGCTGAATGCCCAGCTCGGCTTCCATGTGGGTGATTGCCGCCGAAATGGACGGTGACGACACATGAATGCGCTCCGAGGCCGCGCTGATGCTGCCGGCCTCCCCGGAAGCGACAAAATATTCCAGCTGGCGCTGAGTGATACGACTGAGCATTACGCCCTCCACAACAAAAACGAACGAGCGAGCGACCGCTGATAGAAACCCGCACTACCCTATGCATGGCAACGTTGCACGGTTCATGCCGGGACCCGCGCGAGCCGCCGGCGTGCGACAAGCTGCCGTCATCCGCGCAGGGCTCTCAGCGCGGGGTTCGGTTTTTCCTAAGCTCTACGTTCAAAAAGCAGAATTCCTATAAGACCGTCGCTTGATCACACTGGGGACGTCGATAAATGAAGTCTGCAAGGCGCCTGTGCCTTCCCGACGTGCTGTCGTTGCCCAGGCCTGGGCACAACCGATCAAGGTCGATTTTCTTTAGGTTCTCTTTCCAGGAAGCTCATATGTCAGTTGAAACAATCAACACCTTGGTGGTCGGCGCAGGCCAGGCGGGTGTCGCGATGAGCGAGCATCTGGCACTGATGGGTGTGCCGCACATCGTGCTGGAGCGCAGCCGCATCGCCGAGCGCTGGCGTTCGGAGCGCTGGGATTCCCTGGTCGCCAACGGCCCGGCCTGGCATGATCGCTTCCCGAGCTTGAAATTCTCCGGTATTTCGCCCGAGGCGTTCCCCCCTAAAGAGCGCATGGCGGACTACTTCGAAGCGTACGCCGCCATGCTCAAGGCACCGGTGCGCACCGGCGTCGAAGTGCTCAAGGTCGAGCGCCATGTCGGGCGTCCGGGCTTCAAGGTGACGACCTCGGACGGCATCATCGAAGCCGCCAACGTGGTCGCTGCCACCGGGCCGTTCCAGCGCCCTGCGGTGCCGAACCTCGTTGCCGAGCACGTCAAGGTCGAGCAGCTGCACTCATCGAGCTACAAGAATCCTGGCCAACTGGCCGAGGGCGCAGTGCTGGTCGTCGGCGCTGGCGCTTCCGGTTCGCAGATCGCCGAAGAGCTGCAAAAGGCCGGCAAGAAAGTCTACCTCTCGGTGGGCGAGCACTATCGCCCTCCCCGTGCCTACCGCGGCCGCGACTATTGCTGGTGGCTGGGCGCGCTGGGCCTGTGGGACGAAGTGCGCATCACCCCGAAAAAGAAGCACGTGGCCTTTGCGGTCAGTGGCTATGAAGGCGGCAAGACCGTGGACTTCCGCCGCCTCGCCCACCAGGGCATCACCCTGGTCGGCCTGACCGAGTCCTGCAAGGACGGCGTCATGACGTTCCAGCCGGGCCTGGCGGATAACATCGCCGAAGGTGACCGCGCCTACTTCGACGTGCTGCGTGACGCCGACGCCTATATCGAGGCGAACGGCCTGCCGTTTCCGGCAGAACCCGAAGCCTGGGAGCTGCTGCCCGATCCGGACTGCCTCACCCACCCGCTGCTGAGCCTGGATCTGGCAGAGGCCGGCATCACCACCATCCTCTGGGCGACGGGCTTCAAGTTCGACTTCAGCTGGCTGCAGGTCAATGCTTTCGATGACAAGGGCGAGCCCTTCCACAAGCGTGGCATCTGCGCCGAGAGCGGTATCTACTTTCTCGGGCTGCCAAACCTGGTGAACCGTGCCTCGTCGTTCATCTATGGCGTGTGGCACGACGCGAAGTACATCGCTGACCACATCACGTTGCAGAATGAGTACAAGGCGTACGAGAAGTCGTGACCTCAAGCAGCTCCGCCCAAGCCTGTCGAACCCTGTACTGAGAGGGCATCCATCACAGGCTTCGGTTTTACCTGAACACTGCCTGAGCAACTGCCGGAATCGCCCTATCGGGGCCGATGTGAAGCTCCACCCATTCACTCTTTGAAGAGACGCCAGACATGCCTACCCATACCCGCATCCGCATGTTCAACACCAAAGAAACCTACCCCAACCAGTCCCTCGACAACGACCTGTGCCAGGCCGTGCGCGCCGGCAACACGGTCTATGTCCGTGGCCAGATCGGCACCGATTTCGACGGCAACCTGGTCGGCCTGGGCGACCCGCGGGCCCAAGCCGAGCAGGCGATGAAAAACGTCAAGCAACTGCTTGAAGAAGCCGGCTCCGACCTCTCCCACATCGTCAAGACCACCACCTACATCATCGACCCGCGCTACCGCGAGCCGGTGTACCAGGTGGTCGGCAAGTGGCTCAAGGGCGTATTCCCGATCTCCACCGGGTTGGTGATTTCCGGTCTCGGCCAGCCTGAATGGCTGATGGAAATCGACGTGATCGCGGTCATCCCGGACGATTGGACCGGTGCCTGAATCATTTGCCCTTCGCTAGCGGAGCGGCCATGGCCACTGCATCGATCAAGAAATCGACCCAACCACATCGCGTTGCCTGACACGCCGTAATCGGGGGGCAAGCCCCTTCGCTACAGGGTCATGCACTCATCCGGACGGTTGCCAATGTTCAAACTCTACTACGCCTCGACCTCGCCCTACGTGCGCAAGGTCATGGTCACCGCCCATTGCCTGGGCCTTACCGAACAGATCGAGAAACTCGCCTCGGCCGCCCACCCGATCAACCGCGACGAACGCATCGCCACCTTCAATCCGTTGGCCAAGGTGCCGGCGCTGCAGACCGCTGAGGGCCTGGTGCTGTACGACAGTCGAGTGATCTGTGAATACCTCGATTGCTATGCCGGTGGCGCACTGTTCCCCCGCGAAGGCCAGCGCCGCTGGACCAGCCTGACGCGTCAGGCCCTGGGCGATGGGCTATTGGACGCCGCGATGCTGATGCGCTACGAAGCCGTGGCGCGCCCGGCCGACAAGCAATGGGACGCCTGGACCAGCGGCCAATTGACCAAGGTGCGCGCCGCCCTGGCCGACATCGAGCGCCAGGTTGCACAGTTCAGCACCGTGCCCGATGACATCGGCCTGATTACCCTCGGCTGCGGCCTCGGCTACCTGGACTTCCGTTTCGCCAGCCTCGACTGGCGCGCCGGGCACCCCGCCACCGCTGCCTGGTTCGCCGTGTTCGAGCAGCACCCGGCCATGCTCGCCAGCCGCCCTTTTGAATAACGCTTTGGAGCCCGTCATGCCCCGTACCGTGTTTTTTCTTAACGGCCCCAACGCCAACCTTTACGGGCTGGACACCAAGGGCACCTACGGCAGCGAAAGCTTTGCCAGCATCGAAGCCCGCTGCCAGCGCCACGCCACCGCACTGGGTCTGCACCTGGAGTTTCGCCAGAGCAACCACGAAGGCGTGCTGGTGGATTGGATTCAGGAAGCGCGCCTGCGTGCCGACGCGGTGATCATCAATGCCGCCGGCCTGACCTACAGCTCGGTGCCGATCCTCGATGCGCTGCTGGCATTCGACGGCCCGATCATCGAAGCGCACATGAGCAATATCTGGAAGCGCGAGCACTTTCGTCATCACTCCTACATCTCCAAGGCTGCCACCGGGGTGATCGCCGGCCTCGGCGCGTTGGGCTATCGGCTGGCGCTGACTGCCGTGGCCGAGCTGCTGGAGGACGCGCAAGAGCAGACACCAGAGCAGCTCCGGCCATGACCTCGACCCTGGTGCGCTAAAGCCAGTTCGACAGTTTCGAAGAGTCGCAGGACTTGCTGGCGCCGTGAATGCCCGGCGTACGCATTTGCCTGGAGCAGGATATCGACGACCCGGACAATGAAGGAGGGGGTATCAGGCCTGCATCGGAAATCCTGAGGCACAGCTACAGCAAAGCCTGTTTACCAATGCCGTCGATCCACCTCATGATCGCCCAAAGCTTGCAGGGCAGAGCCCTGTCCCACAGGGCAGGCAGCTCCTCGACCTTCTGTGGGGGCGGGCTCTGTCCGCGACAGTTTTTCATTCACCGCCCAGCTGAACAGGACCTATCACCATGACCTTTTCCATCATCGGCCGCTGCGCCGAAACCGGCCAGCTGGGCATCGCCGTCAGCTCGTCGAGCATCGCCGTGGGTGCCCGTTGCGCCTGGTTGCGTGCCGGCGTGGGCGCGGTGTCGACGCAAAACATCACCCTGCCCGCCATCGGCACCTACGTGCTGGATAAACTCGCCGCTGGTGTACTGCCCGAACGGGCGCTGGCCTCGGTGCCGGAGTACGACCGCTACAGCCAGTTCCGCCAGGTCACCAGCATCGACCACCAAGGCAACACGGCGTTCTTCAGCGGTAGCCACACCCTGGGTACCTATCATGCGGTCGCCGGAGAGCAATGCGTGGGCGCCGGCAACATGCTGGCCGACATCGGTGTCATCGACGTGCTGGTGCAGACCTTCGAGACCACCGGCGGGCCATTGGCCGATCGCCTGATCGCCGCGATGCAAGCCGCACTGGCCGCGGGTGGCGAAGCCGGTCCGGTGCACTCGGCGGCACTCAAGGTGGTGGGCGACGTGAGCTGGCCGATCATCGACCTGCGCGTCGATTGGGCCGAGGCGGATCCGGTCGGTGCACTGGCCAGACTCTGGGCCGATTACAGCCCGCAGATGCAGGACTACCTGACCCGCGCCCTGGACCCGACCCAGGCACCCAGCTATGGCGTACCCGGAGACGAATGAATGAACAGCAAGGCACTGTTGAGCACGCTGATCGGCTTCGACACCACCAGCCGCGAATCCAACCTGCAGTTGATCGCCTTTGTGCGCGATTACCTCAACGAGCATCAGGTGCCTTGCGAACTGATTTTCAATGACGAGCGCAGCAAGGCCAACCTGTTCGCCACGATCGGCGTCGACGACCGCCCTGGCGTGGTGTTGTCTGGCCACACCGATGTGGTACCGGTCGACGGCCAGCCGTGGAGCGTGCCGCCGTTCGAACTGACCGAGCGAGGCGGCAAGCTGTACGGCCGCGGCACCGCCGACATGAAGGGCTACATCGCCTGCGTGCTGGCCGCCGTGCCGGCGCTGCTGGCCGAACCGCTGCGCATGCCGGTGCATATCGCCCTGTCGTACGACGAAGAAGTGGGCTGCCTGGGGGTGCGCAGCCTGCTCGCCGAGCTGGAGCAACGCCCGCACAAGCCGGCGCTATGCATCATCGGCGAGCCCACCGAGCTCAAGCCGGTGCTCGGCCACAAGGGCAAACTGGCGATGCGCTGCGATGTGCACGGTGCCGCGTGTCACTCGGCCTACGCGCCGCAGGGGGTCAACGCCATCGAATACGCCGCCGAGCTGATCGGCGAGCTCGGCCGCATCGGTTCCACGCTGCGCGCCGTCCACCTGCAGGACCCGCGCTTCGACCCGCCCTTCTCCACCGTGCAGACCGGCATGATCGGCGGTGGCAAGGCGCTGAATATCGTGCCTGCCGACTGCCGTTTCGACTTCGAGATCCGCACCCTGCCCGACCAGGATGCTCAGGCCGTCGTCCAACAGTTGCAGACCTACGCCCGTGAGCAAGTGGTGCCGAAGATGCAAGCGGTCAATGCCGCCACCGGGATTCGTTTTACCGAGCTGTCGTCCTATCCGGGCCTGGCCACCGATGTCCACAGTGAAGCGGCGAAGCTGATTGCCGAATGCTGTGGCTCCAGCGAATTCACCACCGTGGCATTTGGTACCGAGGGTGGATTGTTCGATGCCATCGGCATCCCGACCGTGGTCTGCGGGCCGGGCAGCATGGATCAGGGGCACAAGCCGGATGAATTTGTCAGCGTCGAGCAGTTGGCAGGCTGTGATCGGATGCTGGAGCGGTTGGTGGCGGCGTTGCGTAGCTGAGGATTGTCGAGCGCAGTTCAAGCTGCGCTCGCCTCGGCCGATAGTTGTACAACCAATAAAAGTTGCACAATTTTTCGCACTCACCCCCGAGGCTTTCATGAACCTTCGATCCATCAACATAGCCCCTCGAGCGTCGCTGTGTTTCGCGGCAATCACCTGCCTCTTGATTGCCCTTGGGGTGTTTGCCTACCTGCAACTCAACCAGTTGCGAGAGACAGAACAACTGATAGAAAAAAGTTTGCTACCCAGCATTCAGGTCGGCGATGACCTGCAAATCGCCCTGCTCCACGCGCGGCTCGAAAGTATCCGCCTGCTTGCGACCAGCGACCCAGCTGGACACCAGACCGCACTGACCAACCTCAATGCCGCGATAAAACGGATGAACGAGCGCACCGACGTGTATCGCCGCAACTTCGTGCACGAGCCGCAAGACGTGATCAAGTTCGACAAGGCGGCGGTGTTCATGAACAACTACCTGGCGGGCCTCGACCAGATCGTCGCACTGGATGCCAGCGACCACGACAAGGCTGTGCTCTTCGCTAACACTGATCAAGCTCGGCACGCTACAGCCTACCAGGAACAACTGACCGCACTGCGCGATGCCGACAACCGACAGGCCACCCAAGCCGGGGTCAACGCCCAGGCTGTGTATGACAAGAGCGTTTCAGTCGTGATCACCGTGGTGCTGATCGCCTTGGCGCTGACCGTGCTCCTGGCGGTGCTGCTCACCCGCAGCATCACTCGCCCGATCAATACGTCACTGCTGCTGGCGACCCGTATCTCGCGCAGTGACCTGACCGGCACCATCGACAGCCACGGATCAGACGAGGCAGCGCAGCTGATGCAAGCCCTGCAACTGATGCAGACCAACCTGCGGACCACGATTCAGCAAATCGCTGGTTCTTCGTCCCAGCTCACAACTGCCGCGCATAGCATGAACAGCATTACGCAGAGTGCCAATCGCACCTTGCAGCAGCAGAACAGCGAAATCGAACAGGCCGCTACGGCGGTGAACCAGATGAGCGCAGCGGTGGATGAAGTCGCGCGCAATGCCACTTCAACGTCACAAGCCGCCAAGGACTCGACCGAGGCAGCGGCAACAGGCAATCAGAAGGTCGGCGAAACGCTGCAAGCCATGCGCACCCTGACGGATCGCGTGGAACTCACTTCAGAACAGGTACAAGGGCTCGCCGTACAGGCACAGGACATCAGCAAAGTACTCAGCGTGATTCGAGCGATCGCTGAACAGACCAACCTGCTGGCATTGAACGCCGCGATCGAGGCCGCGCGGGCTGGCGAGCAAGGTCGTGGCTTTGCGGTGGTGGCTGATGAGGTGCGGGCTCTGGCCCATCGCACGCAAACAGCGACTCAGGAGATCGAACAAATGATCTCGACCATTCAGGCCGGCACCTCGCAGGTGGTCGAGTCGATGGGCAGCAGCACGCGGGAGGTGCATAACACCCAGCGCAGCGCCGACGAAGCCGGGGCGTCGCTGAAGTTGATCACCGCCACCGTTCAGGTGATCGATGACCGCAACCAGCAGATCGCCACGGCCTCCGAGGAACAGGCCCATGTGGCACGCGAGGTCGACCGCGCCTTGGTGAGCATTCGCAACCTCGCGGACCAGAGCAGCGCGGGGACCCAGCAAACGTTGGCAGCCAGCCAAGAGCTTTCGCAATTGGCGGTCAGCCTCAACAAGCTGGTTGAACAGTTCAAGACCTGATCTGCAGGCGCGCTGCCTACTGCGCCGGCACCGGGCAGCCCATGTCGCCCTCCTGGCACTTGAGATACTCTTTGAGTGCCGTGGTGCGTGACACCGTTTGCGCCGTCAGGCAATTGAGGCGGATCAGCGGGTAGACGCTGCCACCGCTCACCCCGGACGCCGCGAACTCGCACTCCGCATCTCGGAAAGCCACCCAGGAGCGCTGAGCACCGACCAGCAGTTTTTTAGTGTCTGCATCGTCTTTCAAGCGCTGGGTAATCTGCTGGTAAACGGCATTGAGTTGCTTGTCGGCCGCCTGGTACTGGCGGCCGGCACAGGCGTTCATGTCGCCTTGAGTGGTGGCGTTGTCACAGTCGTCGGCATTGGCCAGCGGGGTGAGCAGGCAGGCTATCAACGGCAAAAGGCAGAGTGGTTTGATGTTGTGTCTCATCTTCAATCCATGGAAGTGGCCAAAAAAGATTCATCCGCAGGCGGTTCTATCAATCACCACGGCACAGACGTGCCGGAGTTCATACCGCCGAGTCAGCATGACAATATTTGCGGCGAAATCTAATCGAGTATCCCGGCCCAGTCACGTCCTTTCGCTTTGGCCGAATGCCACGCCAACGAGCGCTGTGAGCATTCGCGATACCCATCCCGTTGCAAAGACCTTTGCACGCCAGGCCGTTTCAACCAATCGGTTGTCCGCCAGAGCCAAGCGCGCGCATGCCTGTGCGCCCTAAATTCTCCCTCGACAAGCGTTCCATCCAACGCGACTGATGAGGGCTGAGCATGCCGACCCAAACACTGGCGTACCGCTTCGATTCAGCGCTGTTGCTGCGCCAGCGCGATTTGGCGCCAGAAGAGTACGCGGTCTATCTGATCGAGGTGATCGGCGCGGCATTGTATGCGCGCTGGGGGACTTCGAGACGTGGACGATAACGCCAATTCTGATGCACCCCTCTGCCAAAAAAAGAGACGTCTATCCGCCTTATTGGCCAATACAGCAGCACAGGAGCTCACATGGAATCCGCGATCGACAAGCACCTCAAATGCCCTCGGACGTTATCCAGCCGCGTACCTGACGATTACCAGCCACCTTTTCCCATGTGGGTCGGGCGCGCCGACGCCAGCCTGCAACAGGTCGTGATGGGCTACCTGGGCGTGCAATACCGTGGTGAAGAACAACGCGGCCGCGCCTTGCAAGCCATGCGCGATATCGTCGCCAGCTTCAGCCTCGCCGACGGTCCGCTCAGCCATGACCTCACGCACCATACCGACAACAGCGGTTACGACAACCTCATCGTGGTCGGCTACTGGAAAGATCCAGGCGCCCATTGCCGCTGGCTGCGTTCCCCCCAGGTCAGCGCTTGGTGGGATGCGGACGCACGCCTGAGCGACGGTCTGGGCTATTTTCGCGAGATCGTGGCACCGCGTGCCGAGCAATTCGAGACCCTTTACGCCTTCAAGGATCAGTTGCCTGGCGTCGGCGCGCTGCTGGACAACATCAGTGGCGAAATCAAGGAACACGGCTACTGGGGCTCGATGCGCGATCGCTTCCCGGCCTCGCAAAACGACTGGATGCAACCGAGCGGCGAGCTGCAGGTGGTGGCCGGCGATCCGGACAAAGGCGGCCGCGTCGTGGTGCTGGGGCACGACAACGTGGCGTTGATTCGCTCCGGCCAGGACTGGGCTGAGGCCGGAGACGAGGAACGCGCGCTGTACCTCAACGAGATGCTGCCCAGCCTGCAGGACGGCATGGATTTCCTGCGCGACAGCGGCAAGGACCTGGGCTGCTACAGCAACCGCTTCGTGCGCAATATCGATCTGGACGGCAACCTGCTCGATATCGCCTACAACATCGGCCACTGGCGTTCGGTGGAAAAACTCGAGCGCTGGGCCGAATCGCACCCGACTCACCTGCGCATCTTCGTGACCTTTTTCCGCGTGGCCGCCGGGCTGACCAAACTGCGGCTTTACCACGAAGTGTCGGTCTCGGACGCCAAGAACCAGGTCTTCGAATACATCAACTGCCACCCGCAGACGGGCATGTTGCGCGACGCCAAACGCTGATCCGCCTCGCCACCTCTATCGATGACACCGTGCACGCCCACCACCGGCGACGCGGATGACTCCTGTAAGGAAGTAAAACCATGAACAAGCTTCGCCCGCTGCTGATGACCGCCCTGCTGCCCGCCGTTCAAGCCCACGCAGTGGAAGTGACACCCGGCGACTACGAGCAATACCCGATCGGGGCAACCATCGGCGCGATCTACTACCAGCACGCCAGCACCGATGCCCTGTACTCCAGCGGCCACAAAGCCAGCGACAACTTCAACCTGACCTCCGACGTGAGCATCCTGCGTTTGCTGCACGTCGTCGCGTTGACCGACACCCTGACCATCGATCCGCAGTTCCTGTTGCCCTTCGGTCACATCAAAGGCAACGGCGATGCCTCCGCGCTGGGTAGCACCAGCGGCACCGGCGATCTGATCCTGACGTTTCCGCTCAAGTGGCGGCTCAACGACGCCCGCGACACCCTGAGCGTGGGGCCTTATGTCTATGTGCCCACCGGCAGTTACGACAAGCACGACGCGCTCAACCTGGGGGAAAACCGCTGGAAGTTCGACCTGCAAGGCGCCTACATCAAGCACTTCACCGAGAAGTGGGCGATGGACCTGGTGGCCGACACCATCTGGTATGGCGACAACAAGGACTACGGCGCTACCTCCGCCCGCCAGGAACAGGATGTTTCCTACGCCGCGCAGATCATGGGCCGCTATATGCCGGACGCCACCACCACCTTCGGTCTCGGCTTCGGCCGCACCTGGGGTGGCGAGACGCAGGTCGCCGGCATCAACCAGGACGACCGCCTGGGCACCACCAACGTGCGCCTGACCGCCACCAAGTTCGTCACTGCCAAGGATCAGTTGCAGATGCAACTGGGCCGAGACCTGTCGGTGGAAAACGGTACGCGAGAAGACTTTCGAATGAACCTGCGCTACGCCCACATCTTTTGATCGACGCGCGCCTGGCGGCGAGCTGCGAGCTGCACGCTGCAAGCTGCAAGCTGCACGCCAGGCTGATGCGCTTTTAGTGCTTTTAACACTTTGAACAGGAACACCACCATGGCAATCGTGCGTCCCACCCCGGATCAACTGTTGGACATCGCCAAACGGCTGCACATGCAGCTCACCCCCGAGCAAGCCAGCGAGTACCTGACCCTGATGCAGGGCAGCTTCGACGCTTACGACCTAGTGGATGAGCTGCCGGATAACGTCCCCTCGGTTCACTATCCCCGCACCCACAGTTATCGCCCCACGGCCGAACACAACCCGCACAACGCCTGGTACTACAGGACCGAAATCAAGGGGGCGGCCGAGGGCAAGCTGTCCGGACATACCGTCGCGCTCAAAGACAACGTAGCGCTGGCCGGCGTACCGATGATGAACGGCGCCGCCTCGCTGGAGGGCTTTGTACCGAGCTTTGACGCCACCGTGGTGAGCCGCTTGCTGGACGCGGGCGCGACCATCCTCGGCAAGGCCACCTGCGAGCACTTCTGCCTGTCGGGCGGCAGCCATACCTCGGACCCAGGTCCGGTGCACAATCCGCGCCGGCATGGCTACAGCGCCGGCGGCTCCTCGTCAGGTAGCGCGGCACTGGTGGCGGCGGGCGAAGTGAGCATGGCGATCGCCTGCGACCAGGGTGGATCGATCCGTATTCCTTCGGCCTTCTGCGGCACCTATGGCATGAAGCCCACCCACGGACTGGTGCCCTACACCGGCATCATGCCGATCGAAGCCACCGTCGATCATGTCGGGCCGATCACCGCCAATGTGCGTGACAACGCGCTGATGCTTGAAGTGCTGGCCGGGCCGGACGGCCTCGATCCGCGTCAGTACTACCCCCGCGTGCAGGCCTACAGCAAAACCCTGGAGCGCGGCGTCAAGGGCATGCGCATCGGCATTCTGGTCGAAGGCTTCGCGTTGGCCAACCTTGATCCGCGGGTCAGCGATTGCGTCCGCCAGGCCATCGCTCGATTCGAGGCGCTGGGCGCGCAGGTGTCGCAGGTGTCGGTGCCGGAGCACTCACTGGCGGGCGCCCTGTGGAACCCCATCGGGTGCGAAGGCCTGACCGTGCAGATGATGCACGGCAACGGCATGGGCTTTAACTGGAAGGGCCTCTACGACGTCGGCTTGCTGGACAAGCACGTCGGCTGGCGCGACAGCGCGGACAACCTCTCGGCCTCGCTGAAGATGTGCATGTTCGTTGGCCAATATGGACTGGAGCAGTACAACGGCCGCTACTACGCCAAGGCGCAGAATCTCGCGCGGCTGGCCCGCGCCGGCTACGACCAGGCGTTGGAAGATTTCGACCTGTTGGTCATGCCCACCGTGCCGATCACCGCACAGCGCCTGCCGGAGCCCGGCTGTTCGATCATCGAATACGTGTCCCGGGCGCTGGAGATGATCGGCAACACCGCAAGCTTCGATGTGACTGGCCATCCCGCTATGTCGATCCCCTGCGGGCGTGTGGACGGGCTGCCGGTCGGCTTGATGCTGGTCGGTCGGCACTTTGACGAGAGCGCCCTGTACCAGGCGGCGGCAGCCTTCGAGGCCTCGACCGACTGGCAAGCGCTGTAAGGCCAAACACCGGTTGCGCCGCCATGGCCAAGGCGGCGCACTCCCCTCCCGTTTGCTGGAGCCGCAACATGAAGCACACCCACGACGATCATGATCACGAACACACCGAACCACCCAGCGATATCGAGCTGCGCGTCAAGGCGCTGGAATCCATCCTTCAGGAAAAACAGCTGATCGACCCGGCCGCTCTGGACGCCTTGGTCGATATCTACGAACACAAGGTCGGGCCGCGCAATGGCGCCCAAGTGGTAGCCAAGGCCTGGTACGACCCACACTACAAGCACCGCCTGCTGCAAGACGCCACGGCAGCCATCGCCGAGCTGGGGTTTTCCGGCGTGCAGGGCGAGGACATGCTGGTAGTGGAAAACACCCCTGCCCTGCATAACGTCGTGGTCTGCACGCTGTGCTCCTGCTACCCCTGGCCCACCTTGGGCCTGCCGCCGATCTGGTACAAATCGGCGCCCTACCGCTCGCGCATCGTCATCGATCCGCGCAGCGTGCTGGCCGAGTTCGGCGTCACCTTGGCACCTGACAAAGAAGTCCGCGTGTGGGACAGCAATGCCGAACTGCGCTACCTGGTGTTGCCTGAACGCCCTGCCGATACCGACGGCTGGAGCGAGGCGCAGCTGATGAAACTGGTCACCCGTGATTCCATGATCGGCACCGGCCTGGCCTTGCCGGCCACCGACATCCGCTGACCCACAGGAGCACTCGACATGAACTCTATCCATGATCTAGGCGGCATGCACGGGCTCGGGCCGGTGCTGCAAGACCCCGCCGAAGTCCTGTTCCGTCACGACTGGGAGCGGCGCATTTTCGGTTTGTTCTTTGCGACCTTTGGCGGCGGCCATTTCAACATCGACGAGTTTCGCCACGCCGTCGAACGCATGGAGCCGGTGCACTACCTGACCTCCAGCTACTACGAGCACTGGGTGCACGGGATCGAGTCGCTGCTGATCGCCAAAGGTGTGATCAGCCAGGACGAACTGGCCGCCAGAATGCTCAGCCTGCAAGGAGCCGCATGATGCCTGTACTGACAGCAGACTTCGTCCCGATCCTGGTCAAGACCGGCGCATCCGCCCGGGTTGACGTCGAGCAGACCACTCGGTTCAACACCGGCGACTGGGTGCGGGTGAAAAACATCAACCCCACCACCCACACCCGCATGCCGCGCTATGTACGTGGCAAGCGGGGCTGCATAAAACTCGACCATGGTGTGTTCATTACCCCGGACACCGTCGCCCACGGTCTGGGCGAACACCCGCAGCATCTCTACAGCGTCAGCTTCAGTGCGGTTGAGCTGTGGGGCGACGCAGCACCCGCCCAGGACAGCCTGCGGATCGATTTGTGGGACGACTATCTGGAGGCCGCCGAGCATGAATGACATCAACGATCTGACCGCCGCACGGGTCCCCCTGGATGAGGAAGGGCCGGTGTTCGACGCACCCTGGCAAGCCAGCGTCTTCGCCCTCACCGTGCACCTGTTCAAGCGTGGCGCCTTTGACTGGTCGCAGTGGGTCACGGTCATCAGCGAGGAGATCAAGGCTGCACCCGCGCGCCCCGGCGAACGCGTCAACGACGCCTATTACCGGCAGTGGGCGGCGGCGTTCGAGACCCTGATCGGACAGCTCGGCATTGCCGACGCGGTCTGCGTCTCGCAACGCGCCGAGCAATGGCGCCAGGCCTATCTGCATACCCCACACGGCGCTGCGGTAGCCCTGAGCAACGCACAGTGCCCGCCCGGCCACGTCCATCCACACCGCCATGGGCCGATTGCAATCAGCCCGGCGATTCAGCATTCAAATACCGAAGGAGCTTGACCATGGCCAACGTCGCCGTCGCGCCTCCCGGCTACCCAGCCACCACTCCTTGAACCACCCGAGCGCTCATTCGATTGGAGGTATCGCATGTTTTTCTTCAACAGGCCGGTAGTGCGCCGGGTACTCAAGCAATTGGCCGATCGCATTGAGGCCCCCGACGCCGAAGGCGGACCACCGTCCACGGATGATCTACTGCTGCAAAGAGTCGTGTCAGGCGTCGAGGGCTTGCTGGCGGAGCGCGATGATCTGCAGGCCCGCCTGAGCGCGAGCGAACAGGCCCGCGCGCAGGCGCTCACCGAGTGTGCGCATGCCCAGTACGAGCTGCGCCATCAGCGACAGCGCTGGGATCGCTTCACGCAAAACGACAGCGAGGCCTTTTGGGAACTGCAGATCAGTGTAACGGCGCCATTTGCCGCGCAAAGCGAAGTCTGGTGGTCAAATACCCTAGGTGGGCGGCTCTTGCCGACGCGCCTGGAACGCCTGTACGAGGCGATTCACCCCAGCGACCGCGAGGCCTTTCAAAGTGCGTTCGCCGCTCATATCAACGACCGCAATGCGCGGAGCGGCTTTAGTCACGAATACCGCATGGACGTCGGCCAGGGCGAGTATCGCTGGACCCGGATGAGCGGCCAGTGCTGGCGCGACGAGCGCGGACAGCCGCTGATGGCGGCGGGCATTCTGGCCGACATCCACCTGCACAGAGTGCAGGAACAACAGCTGACGCTGGCTGCCACCCGCTTCGAGATATCCCGCGAGATGCTCCACGACGGACTGTGGGATATCGAGGTCATCGCAGGCGACCCCGCCAATCCGAAAAATGCCATCTGGTGGTCTTCGCAAATGCGTCGCTTGCTGGGCCACACCACGCTCGAGGAGTTTCCCAACACGCTGGAGGCCTGGTCATCGCGCCTGCATCCCGAAGACAGCCAGCGCGCCATCGGAGCCTTCGTTGCCCACGTCAACGATTACAGCGCCAAGACGCCTTTCGATGTCGCCTATCGTTTGCGCCACAAGAATGGGGAGTACCGCTGGTTTCGTGGCCGTGGCCAGACCAAGCGCGCCGCGGATGGATCACCGTTGCGCGTGGTGGGCGCCATCACCGACATCCATGCCAGCCACGAGGAACGCCAACTGCGCGAGGCACAAGCGCACCAGCACGCCGTCATGCAAGAGAATCTTGTCCAACTCACGCAGATCGTCACCACCATCCAAGGTATCGCCAACCAGACCAATCTGTTGGCATTGAACGCGGCGATCGAGGCTGCCCGCGCTGGTGAGGCGGGCCGAGGCTTTGCAGTCGTCGCCGATGAAGTTCGAAAGCTGGCGACCCGCACCACCGAGGCCACTCAACAGGCCGCCAACATGATTGCCGGTTGAGTGGGGGTGGTTGCGGGATCAGCGGATGCCCCGCCCCGCTGACTCGCGCCACTCGCTCGGCGAGCAGCCATGGGCTTCACGGAACGCGCGACCGAAATGGGAGAGATCATTGAACCCCCAGGCGAAGGCGATATCGGAGATCCTTCGCGCCGCCTGGCTCGGGCTTGTCAGGTCCATGGCGCAGCGATCCAGGCGTCGACGCAGCACATAGCGCATCAGTGACAGGCCTTCGGCCTCGAACAGGCGGTTGACGTAGCGGCTCGACAAGCCCAAGGCGCAGGTGACCTGGCTGACACTGAGCGCGGGATCGCGCAGGTGATCGTTGACGAACATCTTCACGCGCATGAGCGTCAGGGTCTTGCACTTGGAGTGTTCGGCGTCCAGCGGGTGGAGGTTGCCCATGGCCAGGGTGATGACATTGGTCGCGGCCTCCGACAGGCTGGCCATCTCGGCTGCCGTGAACTGGCCGATCTGCCCGGCGATGCTTTGCAGAAACATGCGCATGACCCGGCCCGTAGGCGTATCGGTCGAGACCCGCGTGGCGATGCGCCGCTCCATGTTCATGACCCGTTGATCGAGGCTGGCGCGGGGCACGCTGACGATGATCTGCCGCCAGCTCTCGGTAAAGCTCAACTGGTGCGGGCGCGTGGCGTCGTAAACGGCGAAATCGCCGGGGCCGATGATCGTGCGGTTGCCGTCCTGCTCCAGCGACTCGGTGCCCTGAAGCATCAGCACGGCAAAGTACTTGTCCTCATCATGGCTGCGCGGCTGCAGATGGCGCCGATTCACGGCCTGCGCCGCAGCGCTGACGTCACTGATGCGCAACAGGTCGCACTTCTGTGATTTGACCTTGCCAAAAAAGTCAGGGGTACCGACTGCGCCGATCTCGACGTCGGCAAACAGCCGCAGAATCATCTCTCGCCAGAACTCGATGCGATCGCCCGAGCCATGGTTGGGGGTGGCGACTTCGATACTTTCGCTCGCCCAATCCTGACCGGAGAATTGTCTGCCGTCGTCCGTTCTGACGTTACGAGACAAGCCCTGCCCTGGCCCGCCGTACGGTGGAGTTACCATGTGCATCCCCCCATCAGGAAATGTCTTTTCAGGATGAAAACCAGGCCTGCAGCGCCACCCGACGAACTGTCGAATCACACGCGCCGCACACCACATCCAGGCAAGCCGATCACAAGATACAACCGCCGTTGGCAATACCAACGATCAATACACCCGCTCGGGCGCTCAGCACTCTGGTTCGGCGCTTTAGGGGTGTATTTCTACCGCGAATAGCCGCGTCGTTTCCACTGGCGCGGACCAAAGGGCCGTTTGAGCAATGTTTTGGTTCCGGCGTGGCATAGTTTTGCCGGTCGTCGCCAGGGCTTTCGTCGCGGCTACGCTTTTTGGGCAGCCGCTTCGGTAAACGGAGCTGTGCGATGTCATGGGCGGCAGGGCCCTGAAAAGTAGGCGGGGCCAACGCCTCTGTCTTTCAAAGCTTGAAGCTACCCACCAATCCCTGCAGATGAACACCCAACCGCGCCAATTCGACGCTGGACGAGGCCGTCTCTTCGCTGGCCGCCGAGGTCTGCTCGGAGATATCGCGCACGTTCAGCACGCTGCGGTTGATCTCCTCGGCCACGGCGGCCTGTTGCTCGGCCGCTGCCGCGATTTGCTGATTCATGGATTCGATGGACGACACCGACCGGCTGATGCTCATCAGCGAGGTGCCGGCTCGACGGGTCAACTCGACACTACTGTGGGTGAGCGTGCGGCTGTTTTCCAGGGTCGTGGAGACTTGCTGAGTGCCTTTTTGCAGGCCATCGATAAGGCCTTCAATTTCCTCGGTGGAGGCCTGAGTGCGCTGCGCCAGGCTGCGCACTTCATCGGCCACCACGGCAAAGCCGCGTCCCGCCTCGCCTGCCCGTGCGGCTTCGATGGCGGCATTGAGTGCCAGCAGGTTGGTCTGCTGAGCGACGGCCTTGATCACGTCCAGCACCGTGCCGATCTTGTCGCTTTCGCGCTTGAGTTCGGTCATCGCTGCGGTGGAGTGCCCCACTTCGGTGGCCAGGCGCTCGATCTGGGTCATGGCCTGGGCTACCACCTCATCACTGTCTCGGGCATCGTTGCTGGCCGTCACGGCAGCCTGGGAAGCCTGTTCGGCGTTGCGCGCGACTTCCTGCACGGTGGCCGCCATCTCGTTCATGGCCGTGGCCACCTGGTCGGTCTCGACCTTTTGGCTGTTGACCCCGGCGCTGGTTTGCTCGGTGACCGCCGAGAGCTCTTCGGCAGCGCTGGCGATCTGCACCACGCCGTCGCGAATACCCCCGATCAGGCCGCGCAAGTTCACCGTCATGCGCTGCATGCTGTTTTGCAACTGGCCCAGTTCATCACGCCGCGTGACGACCAGGTCCTGGCCCAGGTCGCCTTGGGCAACGCGCTCGGCAGCCGCCAGGGTGATCCGCAGCGGGCCAACGATCAGGCGGGTGATCAACCAGGCGGCGAGGATACCGAATACCAGCGCCAAGGCTGTGGCAGCAGCCAGCCACAGATTGGCTTGATTGACGTCATGGTCGCGTTTGGCGATCTGGCCCGCCGACAGCGTTTTGCTGGCTTGCAGGAAGGCGCCAATGTCGACGTTCAGGGCGTCCTGGGCCTGAAGGGATCTGGCTTCGTTCTGCGCTTGTACGGCCTGGGTGAAGTCGCCGAAGTGTGTGCGGTACTGGTCCAGCGCCCGATCGGTCTGCTCAATCAGGCGCAGGCTTTCGGGTGTCTCGAATTGGGCGCGAATATCATCGATCTGGCGGTCCAGGATGTCCGCGGCCTTGAGCACCGCCGCGGCATGCTCGCTGTCAGGCTTGAGCGTGTAGGACAGCCGCGCGATACGCATGTCCCGGGCCTGCTCGTTGAGTTTGGTGATCTCGATCAGCTTGTCGCCTCGCTCGCTGAGCGCTGCGAGGCCGCGCCAGCCGGTCAAGGCGATCAATACGGTCAGCGCCAATACCATTGCAAAGCCCAGCGTCAGTTTTGCGCGAACGCTGATGTTTCCCAAGCCTTTTGCCATCGATCCAAACATCACACTATCTCTGCTATTGAGTGTCATTGAGCGCGGCGGTGACGCAGACGTCTGCGGCCCTTCATGCTGGCGTGAAGTACAACGCCAGTATCGCGATATCAAAATGACACTAGCCGGTAGTGTGTGGTTCCTTTGGCGTCAAATTATTTGCGGCTTTTCCGATCTTTGGGCGTTGAATCCTCAAGGCGAAGTGACGGTTACCACGTACATGCCCGAGGTAATCGTCGAGTCCGCATCACCCCAGTGTCACGCTTTTGTGAGCACTGCCCCGCCTTTATTGTGCTAGTCCCGCGCCGCGCAACTTCCTATAGTCGAGGCATACCCCGCCGCCGACTACAAGGATGCGTTCGATGACTGATTTGCACGATCTCTCGGCCTCGCAACTGCTGGCCCTGTACGCCAGCCGGCAGTTGTCGCCGCTCGATTATTACGATCACCTGATCAGCCACGTGCAGCGTTGGGAACCGCAGATCAACGCGCTGTTCGCCTTCGATCCGCACAGCGTGCATGCCCAGGCCCGTGCGGCCACCGAGCGTTGGCACAAGGGCGAGCCCAATGGCCCGCTGGACGGGGTGCCGGTCACCATCAAGGAGCTGATCGCCAGTCAGGGCACCTCGGTTGCGCTGGGTACCGCGGCCACCAGGCTCAAGCCGAGCCTGGTCGATGCACCGCCCGCAGCACGGATGCGCGAGGCCGGGGCGATCCTCTTTGCCAAGACCACGGTGCCGGATTTCGGCATGCTGTCCTCCGGGCTGTCGAGCCTGCACGGCGTGACCCGCAACCCTTGGAACACCGCCAACAACACCGGCGGTTCGAGCTCTGGCGCGGCCGCAGCAGCGGCGGCCGGCTACGGGCCCTTGCACATCGGCACCGACATCGGCGGCTCGGTGCGCTTGCCCGCTGCGTGGTGCGGGCTGGTGGGCTTCAAGCCGACCTTGGGGCGCATCCCCATCGACCCGTATTACACCGGCCGTTGCGCCGGGCCCATGACCCGCACCGTGGATGACTGCGTGCTGATGATGGAGTACCTGGCCCGCCCGGACCGCCGCGACGCGACCGGGCTGCCGCCGCTGAGCACGCCGTGGCGCAACGAGTCACTGAGCGTCAAGGGCCTGAAGATCGGCCTGATGCTCGAACCCGGCGCCGGCCTGCAACCGGAGGCCTTCGTCTGCGAGGCGGTGGAACAGGCCGCGCGGCTGTTCGAAGCCCACGGCGCCAGCGTACGGGCGATCGCGCCGATCATGGACCGCGCGCAACTCGATGGCCTCGACCGCTTCTGGCAGGCGCGCCAATGGGCCGAATTGTCGGCGCTGAGCCCGCAGCAGTTCGAGCAGGTGCTGCCGTATATCCGCGAATGGGCCGCCCCCGGCGAACAGCTGACCGCAGTGCAAGCCGTGCAAGGCTATAACCAGACCTTCGAGATGCGCCGCCGCACGACCCAGGCGTTCGAAGACGTCGACCTGATCCTTTCGCCCACCAATCAGGTCAACGCCTTCCCTGCCGAGTGGCCATCGCCGACGCGCAACCCACGCCAGCCGTTCGAGCACATCGTGTTCACCGTGCCCTGGAACATGGGCGAGCAACCGGCGCTGTCGATCAACTGCGGTTTCGCCGCCGACGGCATGCCCATCGGCCTGCAGATGGTCGCGCCGCGCTTCAACGATCAATGGTTGCTCCAAGTGGCCAAGACCTATGAGAGCTGGCGTGGCGCAATCCAACGCTGGCCGACACCCGCATCCCTCTGACACTGCCCAACCAGACGCCCGCCGGCCCACAACGCGGCGGGTACCTATGCATGACTTTCAAGGGGCACGTATGCACAGCCAGTCAACGTCTCAAGGCACCGCCAGCGGCAAAAGCATCTTTGCCGTGGTGCTGGGCAATGCCGTGGAGTTTTTCGATTTCGGGGTGTACGCCACCTTCGCCGTGATGATCGGCCACACCTTCTTCCCCAGCGACAACGCCTTCCTCAGCCTGATGCTGACGGTCACCGCCTTTGGCATCGGCTTTGTGGTACGCCCGCTCGGCGCGGTGCTGATCGGTTCTTACGCCGACCGCGTCGGACGCAAACCGGCAATGCTGTTGACCTTGGTGATGATGGCCGTGGGCACCGGCAGCATCGCCATCCTGCCGGGCTACGACAGCATCGGCGTCGCCGCACCTGTTTTGCTGGTACTGACCCGGCTGATCCAGGGCCTGGCCTGGGGCGGAGAAGCCGGCCCGGCCACTACTTATATCCTCGAGGCCGCCCCCGAGCACAAGCGCGGCACCTATGCCTGCTGGCAAGTGGTCGCCCAAGGCGTCGCGGCGATGGTTGCCGGCTTGGTGGGCTACACCCTGACCCGCGTGCTGTCCCCCGAGGACCTCAACAACTGGGGGTGGCGCGTGCCTTTCGTGTTCGGCCTGCTGGTACTGCCGATCGGCATCTACATCCGCCGCAACCTGGCCGAGACTTTCCACGGTCAAGGCGAGACCGCCAGCACTGCCGGCCTGGTGCACGAAGTCCTCAGCCAGCATCGCCGCGCCCTGGTGCTCGGCTTGCTGATCCTCTCGGGCAGCACCATTACCCAGTACTTCCTCAACTACATGACCACCTTCGCCATCACCGAACTGCACCTGCCCACCGGCATCTCGATGCTCTCCACCCTGGTGGCCGGCGCGGCCATGGCAGTGTGCGCGGTGGCGGGCGGCATACTCTGCGACCGTTATGGCCGAAAGCGCATCCTGATGATCCCGCGCATTATCCTGCTGCTGGTGCTGTTTCCGGCCCTGCAGTTGATGACCGCGCATCCCAGCCCGAGCACCTTCCTGATCACCTTGGCAGTGCTCTGCGGCCTGCACGGTATGAGCGGCGCGGCGTTGATCGTGCTGCTGGTCGAGAGCTTCCCCAAGGCAGTGCGTTCCACCGGATTCTCGATCGTCTATGCCTTTGGCGTCGCGGCCTTCGGCGGCACCGCACAGATCATCATCACCTGGCTGATCGGCACCACCGGCGACCCGATGTCGCCGGTCTGGTACCTGCTGGTGGCCAACCTGGTGTGCCTCGCCTCAGCCTGGTTCGCCCACGAAACACGTCCCACTCAGGCTGCGCAGACAGCCCTTGCGCCAAAGCTGCGAGAAGCCGGCGTACGCTGAATATCCTTCTTTAGTTAGCTGCCCCAACCACTTTTAACGACCGACACCGGCTGCCCCCGCAGCAGCCGGGGCGGCCGTCTGACGTCTTCGATTTGGGGGTTCATCATGTTCCAACGGCTTCTGTTCACCGCCACCCTGGCCTGCGGCACCAGCGCGCTGACCGAGACCGCCAGCGCCGACAACGCTCAGGCCCAGGCGACGGGGTTTATCGAGGGCAGCGCGCTGGACCTCAACCTGCGCCATTACTACTCCAGCCAGCACACCAAACGCTCCACCCACCTGGTCATCCAAAAACCCGGCGGCAACCAGCCCACCCGCACCCGCGAGACGTGGGTGCAAACCAGCATGCTCAAATACAGCTCCGGCTACACCCAGGGCTTGATCGGCTTGGGCATCGACGCCAGCCTGTTCAGCGCCGTGACCCTCGATCGGGGCCACGGTGACGTCGCTAACGGTGGCGACCGCGTGCTGGTCAACGGCAACGGTGACGCACTGCCGACCTGGAGCCGCCTCGGCGTCGGCGACATTCGCCTGCGGGTGTCCGCCACCGAACTCAAGGCCGGCCGCCTGATGACAGAAAACCCCATGCTGCGCTACAAGGACAACCGCGCCCTGCCCTCCAGCTTCCAAGGCGTGGCCCTATACAGCAACGAATGGGACAGCCTGGCCCTGCAAGCCGGCAGCTTCGAGCGCGCCATCCCGCGCACCGGCACCGGCGCCGAACGCCTGACCACCACCTTCGGCAACCGCGCCTATACCGGCGAGCGCATCAGCTACGTCGGCGGCACCCTTAAGCCCGGCTACGGCCTGGAAGCCAGCCTCTACGCCTCGCGCTTCGAAAACATGTGGGACCAGACTTATCTCGGCATCACCCAGCGCAGCGGCGACAAAGCCAAGGTCGCCCTCAAGACCGCCTTCAACTACTACCACACCCGCGACCAAGGCGATCAGCGCCTGGGCTACATCGACAACAACGCCTACAGCCTGGCCTTCACCGGCACCCACCTGGCACACAGCGTGACCCTGGCCTGGCAGCAGATTTTCGGCGATGAATACTTCGACTACGTCTGGGAATCCACCGGCAACTACATGGCCAACTCGCTGTACTCGGACTACAACGGCCCCAACGAAAAATCCTGGCAACTGCGCTACGACCTCGACCTGGCCGCCTACGGCCTCCCCGGCCTGACCGCCACCCTGTGGCACGCCAAGGGCTGGAATATCGATGGCACCCATTACGACGGCGACCGCAATGGCCGCAACACCGGCTACAACGTGCGCGGGCTGGATGGCGCCAAGCATGACGAGAACGGGTTGATGGTGGCGTACACCGTTCAGTCGGGGCGGCTGAAGAATGCGGTGTTGCGTACCATCGTTTATAACCATCGGGCCAGCGGCGGGCAGATTGATGGGAGCTATGACGAGTTTCGGTTGGTGGGGAATGTGCCGATCAATATTTTTTAGGGGGTGAGGCCGTAGCTGCGCATCGCTGCGGCTAGCAATTCCTGGCATTAGATGTGGCCCGTAGTGCGCTTGGGGGTAGCTGTGCTAAGGTGGTGCGCATATGATTTGCACTACTGGCTTAAGCAGGTAACGACCATGAGTAACGGTTTCTGGCACTCGGTTCTGTCTTCATTGACCCCGGCTCCGTCGAAGGAGCTACAAGCGGTGGCCGATCGTCTCAATCGCATGGAAGGTTCGGTTCGGGTGAGCTCCAAAGGCGCGATTCGCGTACAGACCGAGGCGATTCTAGAAGATCCCGACTTCATCAAGGCCTGCGCAGAAGCACAATCCGTTATCCGCAAGTCGGCATAACGTTCCGGATGGGTTTTCTTCTCGTCCTTCCCATCTTGATCAGCGGTTTCATTTACTGCCGATATAACTTTTACGACCGCGCGCTAATTTCCAAATTTGAAGGTCAGACGTTATACCTTCACATCGCCATGCGCGGCATTATCATCGCGCTGCCAACCGTCGCGATTTCGTTTCTTGCTGAATACCTGAGCAATTGATTTTTTGCACAAAACACAGGCAAAAAAAAACCGCCATGGCTGGCGGTTCCGTTGATGCTGAGATCGATCAGGCACGTGCCCCTGCTATCCGGCCAGCAGGCTCAAGGTCTTTACCTTTTGCAAGGCTCACCGACAGGAATTGGCGCTCAATATTAGAGGCGCCACCGGCCAAGCGACGCGCTTCGGCTTGGTACTGGGCAGCAAGTAACGGCTTTGCGGTGCGCTTAGAAGCCTTCATGGAAAACCTCGGGAATACATTTGATGTTCATGTTATGCCTCGCCCACTGCGATGACAAGGCGCCGTTGGTCGTCAAAATTGAAGCCAAGCTCCCTATACCACTCGATTGCGCCAGGATCAGGCTCAAAAATCTCAATTTCCGATAACTTCAGCATCCTCGCGTATCGGCTGATCGCGATCAAGGCCAAGGCGGCGACTTCTCCTTTGAGGGGGTGGGAAACGTCCGGCTTACCTTCCAGGAGGATCACCTTGATAGTAAGGGCGCTCGATTTCGGGGTTGCGAAACATAACCCGCAAAGCTCTCGGTCATACCACAGTGAAAGATCGAACGCTTTGGCATCACGTTGCTTCCAGGCGGGCACATCCTCCCATGGATACAGCTGCGCCTCTGAACCCCAGAGGCAGCATTGATCCAGTGCCTCCTGGGTTATCGGTTCGTAGCGGATGTGTTGAGCATCAAGGCCTTTCTGAGCGAACTCAATACTGCAGGCTGCCAGGTACTCCTTGGCCAGCTGCATTGCGGTGGAGCGAAAAATCTGCAGCTTCAAATCCCTGACGCGAGGTCGTTTCATGTGTTCGATTCGATCTTCAAATCCAAGTTCGCCGAGGCTTGATAGGGCGAGCGCCTACCTACATGCTCGGCTAGGTGAGACAAGATAACGCGCAACCAGTCCGCCATTGATGCTGGTGTAATGGAACATTTGTAACTAGATCTACCCTGACTCGAATATCAACGTTGAGCACGACATCGCTAGTGATCAAAAAATGGACGAGACAACCAGGGCTGGAGGACGCGTTGGAGTCTGCAGATTGAGCCATCACGCTGTATGACTTTCAGCCGCACGGATTCTACCGTGCAAGCCCGTAGCTGCGCATGGCTGCGGCCAGCATCTCCTGGCACTTGAGCGAGGCGCTGGATTGCGGGCGGTTGCGGTATACGCACAAGTCGATGCGCACGCGGCCCAGGTCGTCGTCGGCGATCGGCACGGCGATGAGGCCATCGCCCAGGTCCCGTGCTTCGGCGTCTATCTGGGGCAGGATCAGCACCGCCGAGCCAAGGCGCGCCAAGCTTTTCTGGGTTTCCAACGAGCTGGTGGTAAACACGGGCGTGAAGCTGACGCCACGCTTTTTCGCCGCCAATTCCAGCGCCTGACGCACCCCATAGGCGGCATCGGGGATCGCCAACGGTTGACCCTGCAACTCGGCCAATTCGATGCTGTCGCGGCTGGCGAAGGGGTGTTCGGCGCTGACCAATACGCGGTGCCAGAGCTCGCATTGCGCGGTGACTTCGGTATCGGCGCGCTCAGGCAGATAGAAGGCCAGGCCCAGATCGGCCTCGCCACTGCACAGCGCGTCGACCGTTGCAGAAGCACTGGCGATGACAATGTTGAAAGTGACCTTGGGATGGGCGCGGGACAGTGCTGCGAGGACTGGCGCCAGCATGGTCGAGACGATGCTTTCCGAGACAAAGATGCTGATGTTGCCGGCGATCTGACTCTGGCGGCTGCTGATGACTTCGCGCACTTGCTCCATCCCGCGCAGGGTGATGGCGACTTGCTCAGCCAGGCATTGGCCGTCGGCGGTGAGGCGGATGCCGCGAGCACCACGTTCGATCAGGGTTGCACCGAAGAAGTGCTCCAGGTGCTCGATTTGCCGGCTGACGGCGGTGGGGGTGACATAGAGGCGCTCGGCGGCTTTGCGCAGGGAGGCGCAGCGGGCGACTTCGTGGAAGTAGCGTAGGGCTCGGAGTTGCATGG
>CAJCIO010000023.1 GCA_903970465.1 Gammaproteobacteria bacterium | reverse complement strand
GTCGACGGGCTTGGGGTAGAGATAGACTTTTTCGACTTTTGCATCGGGTCGCATCATGGCGAACGGGCTCCTGAGAAAATCGGGAGCACAGCATCGAGCATCATGTAAGCGCTTGGAATGTGGGGTTCATGGAGCGCTTACACTGTTCGCTGCGACAGTCGCAGAAACACCTTCATGTGTAACTGGCGAAGGTTGTGGCGCGCCAGCGCTTACGGGAGCTGCAAGCACATCATCGTTGGCCGCTGGCATAGATTCAACTGCATTGATGATGGCGCCGTATTTTGGAACGCAGGGTGCAAACGTACTGACATCCTTTGACCCTGCTACTTATCCAGGTGAGGTCAATCCCTCCAGGGACTTGACCAACGCCGCTGCACTTTACGGCGCTGCTACGGTAGCTGCCGGTGCGGTGTCAAAGGCACGCGGAATTATTTCAACTGTGCGCAGCGCAGGTAGTACGATAAGTGGGCTGGTGAAGGACGCCGTGGGTGGCCTGAAAGGCGTGTTTGGGTTTGGTGCAAAAGGGACTGCTAATACCGCATTGAAACTTGGCGAAACCCAAACTATTAATGATGTAAGCATGACTCGTGTCGGGAGATGGATGTCTCCTGATGAGCTGGCACAGATGCAAAGTAGTAACAAAATTGTTCAGGGAGGCGGCGGGCAAACCTTTATCTCAACTAACGGTGCCGCTGATTCTAAGGGGGCTGCGTCTAAAGGCTCCGTCTATGTCGAGTTTGATGTTCCAAGTAGTGGATTATTGCAGGGTGGTAAGGAAGGCTGGTATAAAATGATCGGTCCGGACGCAAGTAAGTCCCAGCAGTATTTGCTTAATAAACAGGGTGAAGAACATCTCCCTGGGGTAAAAAATATTACTGTGCTAGATAGTAAGCGAGAGGGGTTATGGATGCTTTTCAGTTTAATAAAGAAGTTAAGCCTCTATTGAAGGGCTACTCCGTAGAGTTTTCAACATCCGCCAACGGGGATTTTGGTAACCTTGAGCGGATAGAGCTGGAAGGCTTTAATAAGCTGGCGACCGTAGAATTTTGGTCTGAAGGCTGGATAGGCATTGATATATATGACTGTGCTTGTGATGAGCAGATCATGAATATTTTGCTTTCTCCAGAGGAGAAAGATCTTGTCCCTAAAGCATTTGAAAAGCTTCTGGATACATTAAATCGAAATAGTTAATAAGGGCGGCCGCGAAAACTGAGTGCAACACCTCACCCTCCGGTAAGGTGCCGCGATGTCCTATGCAGAACTCAGCATTGAAGAACGTGCAGCCATTCAGGTCGGGAAGTACAAAGAGCTGAGTCAGCGCGAAATAGCCCGGGTGCTTGGGCGCAGTCCGTCCACGATCAGTCGCGAGCTTCGCCGCAATGGGCTCGGCACAGGCTATTCGGCCTATGAAGCTCAAACGTTTACCCGTAAGCGGCGCGTAGCCTGCCGACCGCATAAGAAGCTGATCATGGGCGATGAGCGCTTTGAGCTGGTTATCCATTTGCTTCGAGAACGCTTTTCTCCCGATCAAATCGCGGGCAAGCTGCGTCTTATGAAAATGAATTTCGAAGAAGCTTACGTCTGTCGTGAAACGATCTACAACGCCATCTACGCCCTGCCTGTCGGGGAGTTGCGTAAGGAGTTGATCCAGTGCCTTCGTCAGGGGAAAAGTACCCGCCGGCCGCGCTCTGGCGGCGTTGACCGGCGCGGGCAGATCCCTGAAATGGTCAGTATCCACGTGCGCCCTCCGGAAATCGAAGACCGTTTGATGCCTGGCCATTGGGAAGGCGATCTGATTAAGGGCAAGGACAATGGATCGTCGGTAGGCACCTTGGTGGAACGCACAAGTGGCTACCTGATGCTGGTGAAAATGAACTATGCCACGGCGACTTCTGCGGTTAAGGGTTTCAGCGCAGCGTTGAACCGAATGCCCTTGGCGGTACGAAAAAGCATGACGTATGACCAGGGCCGAGAAATGGCAAAGCACGCTGAAATCACGCAGAACACCGGTGTGGCGATTTACTTTTGCGACCCGCATAGCCCTTGGCAGCGTGGTAGCAATGAGAAAATTAACGGCTTGATTCGCCAGTATTTGCCCAAGGGCACGGACTTGTCGGTACACAGCCAGGAAGCGTTGGACGCTATCTCTTATCAAATGAATATTCGTCCTCGTAAACGCTTCGGTTATAAATGTCCGATTGAAGTAATTACAGAAGTGATGGGGACGCATCATCCTGCTCACCCTTCAACTCAATAGCCGTGTTGCACTCAACCCCTGCAACTGCCGATATTAATCATATAAGAAGCAAATTTGGGACTAAGTACGACGAGGCTATAGAATAAATGCAAGATTATGTAAAAACTCTCAACCCCAACGACTTCATGCCAAAATAGGAGATATTATGGATTTCGTTTTCAAAATTGGTTACGGCTTAGAAATATTCCAAAAAAAATACGATAGAGACTACGTAAGGAAAACTATAGGAGGTCAATGGAAAACCTATCCCAAAAGTGAGTTTACGGAAAACTCAACAGATACCTTTGGTGAGATTGTCGCGAGAGCTTGGTATGATGCAGGTGATATTCTGACCGGTATAGAATTTAGTGCTTTAAAGGCAAAGTTCTGGA
Source organism: Gammaproteobacteria bacterium (assembly GCA_903970465.1). GTDB lineage: Bacteria > Pseudomonadota > Gammaproteobacteria > Pseudomonadales > Pseudomonadaceae > Aquipseudomonas. Next base: position 6,969 of record CAJCIO010000023.1, on the reverse strand, counting down.
TTAACAATTATCAGTTTCTAGGGAAAACAATTGGGCAAGTAAAGTCTAGATTGTCCATTATGAAAATAGATTTTGAAGAGGAGGAGGACGAAACAGGAATTAACATATTAAACAATGCGGTCAGATTTTATGCCCCAGAAATGGATGATTTGGTGGATTTAGCTAAAATAGTTTCCATCTATGTATGCATTGAGACTATCAACGGGGATTAGAGTATGCACGGGCCCCACGTTAAATTAGTGCAACATCTCGATCTCCGGTAAGGTGCCGCAATGCCTTATACAGGACTCAGCATTACAACCCAAGGAAGATCCTGATGATCACGCTGTTCTGCAAATCCGCTGCATTCCTTCTTAATCGCCCTCATTTACGGCGGTGCATCACCGCCCACAGACAAGATGCAGACCGAGCTCGCGAACTACCCCCTTCCTAAGCCAGCTGTCGCTGACAAAGGACTGGTCTATGTCATACGACCCAGCAACGTCGGGATGGCGGTGCGCTTCAACGTGTTCCTCGATAACAAGGAACCGGCTTCGCAAATGGGCTACAACCGTCGCAATCAATTCATCTATTTCTACGTCGCCCTGGGCCAGCACGTTATCAGTTCCAAAGCCGAGAACTGGTCGGACCTGACTGTTTCGGTCAAGGCGGGGCAAATCGTTTACCTCAAGCAGGAAGTCGACATGGGCTCCGTGATGTCTCGCAATACCCTGAAGATGTCGAGGGCCGGTATTTGATCAAGGATGCGGCGCTGGCGACAATTGCCAAAGAAGACAAGTAAACCGCTTTATTGATGAGCGCCTTTTAGCAGCGAGTCAGGAGCCTGTACCCCCAGCCACGCTCCTTGCCGCCTACAGATGGCCTGCAACCACCCGGTCCGCATGGCCGCACTTGGATCGCCAATACGATCTTTGTGCTCGGCAGCCAACGTGTTGGGATGGGCCGGCACAGCGCTCCTGATTCACGCCTAAAAAGCCGGCATCGATGCCGGTTTATCAATCTAGGGAGCTGTTGTATCTGTGCCTTGATCCCTCGAGGCATCGACGACATTACGTGCATTAGCAAACCACCCCAACCCCGCCGCGCCAATCATCGTCATCACCACCGCCAATATCAAAACCACCCACTGCACCCCCAGCGGTGCAGCAAGCACCGCCACCAGCAACCCGGCCAGCGGTTGCGACAGATTATTCAGCAACGTGATCACTCCCACCGTCTTGCCGAAATCCCGGGTTGGAATCACTCGCTGTCGTGTGGTGCGTATATATACGTTGAATATCTTGTCGAACCCGACGATCAGCAGAAACCCCACCACATAGCCCCCCAGGCTCGGGCTCAGTGCGGTGATGAATGCGCCTGCGGCAATCATCGAAAAGGCGACCGCACCCAGCACTCGCTGGGGCAGCGTGACGCGGGCGAGGAGGAACAGAATCACGATGGTCGTCACCGCACCTGCCGCTTGCAGCCCCGCGTAATCACCCTGCGCGGCGTCTTGGTGCCCGACCACCATCGCAGCTGAAGTGGCCAGTGTGACGCCGACGATCAAGTTGACCCCTACGGCCAGGGTGATGATCTTCTGCAGTTCGGCCAACGAGCGAATATGCCCGAAGGCAATACGCAGGGGCTGCAGCCAGATGTCCTGATGCTGCTCGAATACCTCCAGGCGGATGCGGCTGAGGCGTTGCCATACCCGCATGTTCGCGTCGGCCAGCAGAAACAGCCCCGCCACCCACAGCACCACCCAGTGCCAGGCCCCTACCTCAAGCAGCAACGCTGCCAAGAGCGGTCCGAGCACCAGGCCGGTCTGATCGGCGATCTGCGAGTAGGAGAGTGTTTTGGTATAGCTGTAGTGCTGGAAAATATGCGGCATTAGCACTTCACGGGCCATGATGCCTTGGGTGGTCAGCACCCCGCACAGTGCCGACAGCGCGACCAGCCAGGCGATGCCGCCCAAGCATGCAAAAAGCACCAGCGTCAGCGCGCAGAGCAACGCGCGGTAGACCTGGCTGATGTGGAGGAGCCTGATCGGTGAGAACTTGTCGCATAGCGCTCCGCACAAGGGAAACGCGAGAAAGCGTGGCAGCGATTCGGCGAAAAACGCCAGCCCTGCCCAGGCCGCGCTTTGGGTGCTCTGGAACACCACGAGCGGCACGATGAACAGCAGAATCTGATCGGCCAGCCGCGAGAGAAACAGCGAGGTGAAAAAAGCGAGGTAATCCTTGCGCATGCCTACTTCCTGTCAGCGTGGAGCGCATTTGTTCATCGTGAGCAAACGCTGCCTGGCTGTGCAGCTTAGCCATGATTGAGCCGACAGGGGCACAGTGCGAGCCTTCAGGCTCAAGCGTGCGGTGTAGCGAGGGCCGGTTTCATCTTCCCGGCCGGGGGTTGGTTATACCCGGTTTTCCATCGCTGCCAGCAAGTCGCAGGCGTCTTCGAGCAGCAGGTCGAACACTTCGCAGGTGCGGGAGAGGTCGGCGGGGTCGGCGCTGGTGAACGTGACGGTGGTCAGCAGGCGCGCCAGGTGGTGAGCAGCCTGGACGCGGCGGGTGGCGTCTTCGTACAGTTCGACGACGGGGAGGGCGGTGTTGGAAGCGATGTGCGGGTTGTAGGCGGCCATGGTCACTCCATACGGATAAAACATGCCACACCCAGGAAGGGTGGCAGTTGTGAGAGGGTTCGCGGACCGGACACACCTAAGCAAAAACCGGCACACCCGAGGGTGTCCCTCTCACAACCGCCATAACACGATTGCACGTTCGCAGCAGCGCCATCCGAAGATGGCGCCGATGGACTTAGGGTAGTGTTCGGACCGCGACGTCCGTTCGCTGATTTGGCAGCGAGCGGCGACTATAGAGGCCCAAGTCACATCAGCAAAGAAAGCAATCGCTACAAAATATTACCAACATTTACCGCCCAGTCCAAAAACCCCAGCCTTACTCCGCCGCCTTCAAATCCGGTCGACTGGTGTTCAGGGCCGCCGCGCTGATCTTGCCCTGCAGCGAGCACGTCAACATGCCCTTGCTGCCGCTCGGCAAGTCCTTGGGCGCCGGCTCTAACAGCAGCACCCGCTCCGCGGTGTCCGTCACCAGCTTGCCTGCGGTCGCATCACTGCTTTCCGGCTGCCAGGCACCGCTCTGCTCGTCCCAGATCTGCGGCCGAGCGTAGATGCCATCGGCGTGCTCCAGTTCGATCCCATGGGCCTGCCGCAATGTCTGCGCCATCTGCTCCGGGGTTTGTTGCACGTAGAAGCCCCAACTGATGATCCGCGAGCCCATCATCGTCAGGTCTTCGGCGTAAAACCCGGTCAGGCGCAGGCCGTCGACCTCGACCGGCGTATCGAACATCCAGCGCCGCCCCAAGTCGGTGGTGCTGCCGCCTTGCAGCTTGAGGTGGCCGTTTTCCAGGGTGTGGGGCACCTGTGCCGTGAACGGTGGCTGGCCGACTACCGTGAAGGAGTGATCGGCGCAACTCAGGTAGTCGGTAAGCGGCGAGGTCGCGGCGCTGGCGGCGTTGGCGAAACAGGCCGCGATGGGCAGCAGCAGGGCAGAAAATTTCATGACGGAGTCAGTCCTTGATATAGAGGCTCATGGGCGGTACGGGCGCTGCGGCCTGATGCACGCCGTAGAGGGATCGGCGCGCAGGGCAATAACTTTAAGCCGGCGGGGACATAAAAAAGTTGATCCAAGGGTGGCAGTTTAGTGGCACTTGGGCGACAATCGCCGGCCGCTTCAACCCCCCGAGTCTTGCGTTACTGGTCGGATCGCCATCAAGCCCTGCCTATCCAGGCCGATACTTGCTGTTGAGTGCAACCTTCGATTGCGCGTCGGCGCGTGCCCGCCTGTATTCCCGAGACTGCCCCCATGCATAGCCTTTCCGATGACGACCGCGCCCAAGTGCTTTACGAGGCTACGGTGCAGTATTGGCAGCACATCCTCGCGATCGTGCGAATCGCCTTCGGCATCCATGTGGCGTTGTTCGGGCTGTTCCTGTATTTGCAAGTGCCGGTGATGCTGGCCGGCAATGCCGTCAGTGTTCTGGCGTACGTGGGTTGTCTGCGCGCCATCAAGCGCAAGCGCTTTCAGTTGGCCGGGTTGTTGATGGGCGGGGAAATCATTGGCCACGCCATGCTGGCGACCTGGGCGGTGGGGTGGGACAGCAATTTCTTCATGTTCGTGTTTTGCGTGGTGCCCATCGTGGCGTTCAGTTTTCAGCGCGCGCGGTTGGGCAGGGTGTGCTTGAACGTGGCGATCCTGTTGCTGATCGTGGGCGGTTATGCGTTACGGGCGCAAATGCCGGGCTCGGCGCAGATCAGCCCGGCAATGGTCAATGGGATTGGCGTCATCAACGCGCTGGCGGCCACGCTCTTGTTGCTGCGCTCGGCGACGCTGTCGGTGAGTTTCAGCTTGCAGATGCAAATGAACCTCTTCCTTGCCGCCCACCGGGACAGCTTGACCAACCTGTATACGCGCCGTCGCATTATGCAGCGGGTGAGGCAGTTGGGCGCGCAACGCCAGCAGCAGGTGGTGTCAGTGTTGCTGCTGGATATTGATCATTTCAAGGCGATCAACGACGCCCACGGCCACGATATCGGCGATAGCGTGCTGCAGCGGGTTGCTCTGGCAATCACTGCCAGTATCCGCACCACCGACATGGCGGCGCGCTGGGGCGGCGAGGAGTTTCTGGTGTTGATGCCCGGCACCCCAAGCGCCGACGCGCAAGGGGTGGCCGAGCGCGTGCTGGCCTCCATCCGCGCCGAGGCAGGTGAAGTCACGGAGATGGGCGAGGGGCTGGCGCCGCCCCTCCAGGTGACTGCCACCGTGGCGGTGGCGACCCTGCAGCCCGGTGAGGCGTTTCGCGAGGCCTTGAGTCGCGCCGATCAGTTGCTGTACGAGGGCAAGCGGGCGGGAAGGGATCGGGTGATGGCTGCGGAGTAATGGGGGGTGGTGCTCTTGCACCGGTGGGCCAGGCTTGCCCGCGAAGAGGCCGGGATGCACACCGCTGGCAGCGCCACGCCAACCCGCCTGTGGCTGATGCTGTCGTCGGTGCGCGAAGCTTGAACTTGGCGCCTTGATCAGTAAAGGTGTTGGGCACTCATCGCCCCGGACCACGCCGCCATGCTCATCGAAGCCATTACCCTGGATTTCCCCCAAGCCGATCTGGATGACTTGCACCAGCGCCTGGCGCGTACGCGTTTGCCGGGTACCTTGCAGGGGCAGGGCTGGAGCGAGGGCATGGACCTCAATGTGCTGAGCGACCTTCTCGGCTATTGGGCGACGGGGTTCGATTGGTCGGCGCAGCAGGCGCAACTCAATCAGTTGCCCCACTACCAGACCACCCTGGGCGAGCAGCGCATTCACTTCATCCATCAGCCCGGCACGGGGCCGGCACCCTTGCCGCTGGTGCTCAGCCACGGCTGGCCGGGGTCGTTCCTGGAGATGCAGCGCATCATCCCGTTGCTGGCCGACCCCGGCAGCCATGGCGGCGATCCGGCCGATGCCTTCCATGTGGTGGTGCCGTCGTTGCCGGGGTACACCCTGTCGCCGGCCCCGACAAGCAAGGGCATCGGCCCTTATGAAATCGCCGGGTTGTGGCGCGCATTGATGGCGGGGCTCGGCTATGCGCGTTTCGGTGCCCAGGGCGGGGACATCGGCGCGGCGGTGTCGACCTGGCTGGGGGTGCGCTTTCCTGACGCGTTGGCGGGTATCCATCTCAACTATGTGCCGGGGGCCTATCGTCCGCCACTGGGTGATGGCGAGCCGCCGCTGACGGCCGACGAGCAGGCTTTTCTCGACCGCAGCGCGGCGTTCGCCGCCAGTGAAGGCGCCTATGCACAATTGCATCGAACCAAACCGCAGACGCTGGCGGTAGGGCTTAACGATTCACCGGCCGGGCTGGCAGCGTGGATGGCCGAAAAATTCTACGCCTGGACCGACAGCGGCGGTCTGCTGGAGCCGGTGATCAGCCGCGACACCTTGCTCGGCAATATCACCCTGTACTGGCTGACCGGCTGTATCGGCTCGTCGTTGCGCCAGTACGTGGAGGGCAGTCAGCGGCCGTTGCAGTTCGCGTCCGGGCAGCGGGTCGAGGTGCCGCTGGGGGTGGCGTTGTTCCCCGGTGAGCTGCCGATGCCGCCACGCAGCTGGTTACAGCGCTGTTTTGATGTGCAGCACTGGAGCCCGCAGGCCAAGGGCGGGCACTTTGCTGCGTTGGAGCAACCGCAGTTGCTGGCGGAAGACATCCGCGCATTTTTCCGCCCGCTGCGCTGAATGCGGAGGCCTTTGCCGATCCGCGAGGTGGTGGCGTATTGCCTGCAATCGTGGTATGCCTGTACCCCCTGAAATTTGCCATCAAGAGCAGGTTCAACCATGGGTTATCCCGCCAGTGTGCTGTGTTTTTGCGTTTTATCGATCGCCTCATCCTTCGCCGTCGCTGCCGACTCGACTGTCGACCCGGGCAAGGCCTTGCAGAAGGCCGAGACCCTGGAGCAGAACGCTGCCTCAGCCCAGCCTGCGGCGCCCGTGCCAAAGGCGGACACCCTCACCAAGGCCGAGGTGCAGGCGGTCGACCCCAAGGGCAAGGAATCGGTAGACGATGCCATTACTTGCCTGTCACGCACCATTTATTGGGAGGCCAAGGGCGGCAGCCGGGCGGACATGGAGGCGGTGGCCGAGGTGGTGCTCAATCGCCTGGGCCACGAGGGTTTTGCCGACACCGTGTGTGGTGTGGTCAAGCAGGATGCGCACAAGAAGAACTGCCAGTTCTCGTGGTGGTGCGATGGCCGCCCTGATCAGGTCGTCGAGGAAGACCAGTACGTGGATGCCAAGGAGGTCGCGCGCAAGGCGCTCAATCAGCAGTTGAAGGACCGCACCCACGGCGCGCTGTATTTTCATGACAAGAGCCTGTTGCCCGAGAGTTTCAAGCGCTATGTGCGCACGGCGCAAACCGACAGGTTCGTGTTTTACAAGTCGG
>CAJCIO010000022.1 GCA_903970465.1 Gammaproteobacteria bacterium | reverse complement strand
GCGACAATCAGTTGCGACAGGGCGGTGCCGTGGGCAGACAGCTTCAGGTAAAGGACCCCCTGGGGATTGCCCGAGGCTTCCTCGGCGACCCCGGCATGGCGCTCCAGCAAGGTGACCTGCCAGCCCCGGTTGGCGAGGCTGGCGGCGGTGGCGCAACCCGCGAGGCCGGCGCCGATGACCACGGCGTGCTTGCTGGTGGGGCTCGGCGGCCGGGCGTACCAGGGCTTTACCGGGTCCGGGTGTGCAACACTGTGCTCAGCCGCAACCCTGTGGTTTGGGGGCTTGCTCCCGACAGGGCTGGCCTGCGGTTCGCCAGGTGTCGGGCTCAGCGTATCGGGAGCAAGCACCCTCGCCACAGAGTCAGGTTCAGACGCAGTGGCGAGCGCTTCAGCCCCCACAAAAATCCCCCGCAACACCTCCCATTTATGCCCGATACCGGGCACCCGCTTCATCTTGAAACCCGCTGCCTTGAGGCTGCGCCGCACCCAACCGGTGCTGGTGAAAGTCCCCAGAGTCGCCTCCGGTGCCGACAGCCTGGCCAGTTGCGCGAACAGTTCTGGGGTCCACATTTCGGGATTGCGCGCCGGCGCGAAGCCATCAAGAAACCAGGCATCCACGGCGGCGTCCAGCAAGGTCAGTTGTTCTATGGCATCGCCGATCAGCAGTGTCAGGGTTACCCGGCCGGCGTCGAAGACCAGGCGCTGGAAGCCCGGATGGATAGCCACGTACTGTTGCAGCAGCGGTTGCGCCTGCGCCGTCAGTTGCGGCCACAACGCCAGCGCGCGTTGCAGATCGGCGGCGGTCAGGGGATATTTCTCGACACTGACGAAATGTAGTCTGGCGGTGCTCGCGGCGCATTGCTCGAACAGCTGCCAGGCGCACAGGAAATTCAGTCCGGTGCCGAAGCCGGTTTCGCCGATCACCAGCCGCTCGCCGGGGGCCAGTTGACGGAATCGTTCGCCCAGGCGGTTCTGTTCGATAAAGACGTGGCGCGTTTCATCCAGGCCCGAGGCGAGGGAAAAGTACACGTCGTCGAAGGCCCGTGAGCGCGGGCGGCCTTCATCGTCCCAGTCCAGATCGGCGTGGGTAACAGCGGCGTGAGGCGAGGAGGGCACAGGGGGCCGATCGGCTGGCATGACGGCAGGGTTCCATGAAGACTTGCGGCGCGAAGCACACCGGGCGCAACATTTTGCCAGATACCGGGGTCCAGATGCCCGCGAGTGTTGTCTATTCAAACCACAGGAGCAGGGAATGTTCGAATCCGCCGAGATCGGCCACGCCATCGACGACGATACCTATGAAAAACAGCTGCCTGCTCTGCGCGAGGCGTTGCTCGACGCCCAGTACGAGCTCAAGCAGCAGTCGCGCTTCCCGGTGATCATCCTGATCAACGGCATCGAAGGCGCCGGCAAGGGCGAGACGGTCAAGCTGCTCAACGAGTGGATGGACCCGCGGCTGATCGAGGTACGCACCTTCGACAAACAGACCGACGAGGAGTTGGCTCGCCCGCCCGCCTGGCGCTATTGGCGGCAGTTGCCGGCCAAGGGCCGCATGGGCGTGTTTTTCGGCAACTGGTACAGCCAGATGATCCAGGGGCGGGTGCATGGCGACTTCAACGACGCCGTGCTCGACCAGGCCATCGGTGATGCCGAACGCTTGGAGCAGATGCTGGTCGACGAGGGCGCGCTGATCTTCAAGTTCTGGTTTCACCTGTCCAAGAAGCAGATGAAAGCGCGGCTCAAGGCCCTGCAGGACGACCCTCTGCACAGTTGGCGCCTGAGCCCGCTGGACTGGCAGCAGACCGACACCTACGACCGCTTCGTGCGCTTTGGCGAGCGCGTGTTGCGCCGTACCAGCCGCGACTATGCGCCCTGGCACGTGATCGAGGGTGTGGACCCGAATTACCGCAGCCTGGTGGTGGGCAATATCCTGCTCGAAGGGCTGCAGGCAGCGCTCAAGGCGCCGATCGAGCCGCTGCGCCAGACCATGGCGCCGCTGGGCGAGAGCATCGATGGCCGCAGTCTGCTCGGCAGCCTCGATCTCAGCCAGTGGCTGGAGAAGGACGACTATCACCAGCAATTGATCGAGGAACAGGCCCGCCTGGCCACCTTGCTGCGCCATAAACGCATGAAGCGCCACGCGCTGGTGGCGGTCTTCGAAGGCAACGATGCGGCAGGCAAGGGCGGGGCGATTCGCCGCGTGGCAGCCGCGCTGGACCCACGCCAATACGCCATCGTGCCGGTGGCCGCGCCGACTCAGGATGAATTGGCCCAGCCGTATTTGTGGCGGTTCTGGCGGCAGATTCCGGCGCGGGGCAAATTCACCGTGTTCGATCGGTCTTGGTACGGTCGCGTGTTGGTGGAGCGGGTCGAGGGCTTCTGTTCGGAAACCGACTGGATGCGCGCCTACAGCGAGATCAACGACTTCGAAGAGCAGTTGAGCGAGGCCGGCATCATCGTCGTCAAGTTCTGGTTGGCCATCGACGAGAAGACCCAACTGGAGCGCTTCAAGGCGCGGGAGAAGATCCCGTTCAAACGCTACAAGATTACCGAAGACGACTGGCGCAACCGCGAAAAGTGGGGGCTGTATCGGGATGCGGTGGGCGACATGGTCGATCGCACCAGCACCGAGATCGCCCCGTGGACGCTGGTGGCCGCCAACGATAAACGCTCGGCACGGGTCAAGGTGCTGCGCACGATCAACGATGCAATCGAGGCGGCGATCAAGAAGGACAAGAAGGACAAGAAGGGCTGATCAATGGCGTGTCAGCTCTCTTGCGAGGCCGACACGCCGCTTCAGCGCTTAGAACGGGAACCACCCCGCCGTATCCGCCGGGGTAAAGCGTGCTCGATAGATCGCCAGCGCTTCGGCACCTTCAAGTGCTGCCATCTGCATCTTGGCGCTACCTAGCGGTTTGATCTGGGTATTGATGAACCCTATGGTGAATTCATTGACAGGCGTGCTGGCTGCCGGGTATTCGAACGTTACGTACCAGGTGCGACCGTTGGCGCCACCGACGCGGGCCTCATAGTGGTCGAAGAAGACGTCAGGTTCATGGGCGAAGGCCTCGCGCGTGACGGTCTGACGGAACTGCACGCGCTGGTGCAGGTGCATGAAATGCAGATGGTTGATCCTCCGTTCGGCGCGCGGCATCACCTGCAATCGCAGCTCCAGGCAACCGGTCTGTAGGGTGTTGATGGCCTGTGTCAGATCGGTGAGTCTGGTGTCGTCGATCGGCAGGCGGTCTTCCCGCGCAGCGTAGTACTGCTTCAGGCTGCGCAAGCGCGCGAGCAGATCGGCCTCGGCAAAGTCGATCTTGGCCGGGCTATTGTAGAACGGCAGCGCCTCGCGCAGGCGCGGCAGCAGGGCGTTGCCCTCGGCGAGCATGCGATCGGCCAGATCGCGGCACTCGCCAGTAGAGAGCGAATCGATGACGGGGCGGGCGTCCGGCACTCGATACCAAGGGCCGCTTTCGGTCACCAGTGAGTACCAATCCACGCCCACCAACACTCTGCCGTCGGCTGCCTGGCTGCCAACGAACAGGTAACGGTCGGTAGCGATGGTGTGCAAGACCGGCTCGGTCCCCGGCGCCCGATGCGGTTGTGTGTCGCGACGTGATATCGAACCCATCAGGCGCGCTTCGACGTCAACCCGCAGCCGTTGCGCAATCGTGAGCAGCTTCCAGTAATAAGTCGACCATTGCGCTGGCGATTCTTCGATGTAGTACATGGCCAAGGCTTCGGTGTTCGCGTACACCTGAGAGGCGCTGTCCATCACCCCCCATTGTTCGACCAGCGTCAGGTCGCTCGGATTTTCGACCACGGCCAGGTCCGATACGTTCGCTGCGCGCAGGTGCAGGTTCTCCCATTGCTCTTTCACGAATGGGCGCCGCTCGGACTCGACAAAGCTCGCTTCGCGGCCTAGCCAGTCCAGTGCTACCAGCCAATCGAACATCACCTTGCGACTGCTGTACGTCTCAGCGAGCATCGTCGCGCCTGCCGCTGTGACCTCGTCAAGCAGCGTCTGATCAAGATTCGCCCGCTTGGCGGCGTGCAGGGCATTTTCATGGCTGTTGGCGAAATAAAATGCGCGATCCAATTTGTACTCGGCATCGGTGAACAGCTGCACCAGGACCTTGGTCATGGACGGCGATGCGTTGGCAGGTATGCCGACGCGCTCGGTGATCCATAGCGCGTTGTAGGTCAGGATTCGGTATTGGGCGAAATAGAAACTGTGCAAGTTCTGCGTGACCGTGCGGTAGTCGCGCCAATAGCGGGTCAATTGCAGGTCGCGCGTGGGCTTGTCCAGCGCACCCAAGGCGAAGGCTTCGTTGATGGTCGCTTCCATGCCATCGAGCGTGTCCACCACGCTGAGCAATGCCGCGACACAGGCGTTACGTTGTGGCGAAGACGAGAGGGCGGTCGATCGGGCATCGGCCATGGCAGTGCGATGCGCAATGAACAGCTGCGAGCGGCGCAGCGTGGGCGCTTCGTTTGGATGGACGGCGTCGAAGGCCTCCAGGGCTTCAAGCGCCGTGTCCGCCGTGTCGATGGCTGCGGTCAGTTCGGCGTGCCGGTCCTGGTAGTCGCCGTAGCGTTCGGCACTGTGATTGTTGGCCGCCATGACTTTCAACTGCCGAGTCTTCAAGGTGTTCAGGGCCTCGCGACGCAGTACTTGCGGAGTTTTATACGGGGTGGGGGCGCCACCGCGCAGACGCAGTTTCAGGTCGAGCGTCCACGTGCCCTTGTCGCTCTTGAGCCAAGGCCCGTGATTGTCGGTGCGTTGCGGGTCGACGATGCATACGTTGTCGCCCTCGACGCTGACTTCAAAAAACAGCCTGCCAACCTGCGCGAAGTGCTTGCCTTCGATGGCATACAGCCCACCTTCAGGGCCTTCGGCGATGGGCACAGGCAGGGTCGCGGGTCGTATTGCCTTGAGCCGCTGCAGCTGTGTGTACAGCGAGGCCTGCGGCTCGATCTGGCTAGGGGCATGGATCAGGGACAGCGCCCGACCGGGGTCGCTCGAACCCTGCGCCAAGGCAGGCAGCGGTTGTTGAAGCAACTGGGTGGCCGCTGCTGCGGGGGCTTCGGCGGCTGCGGGTGCGGCAACGATTGGCACGCCCTTGATCAGGTGGAAGCCGTACAGCCCGAGGCTACCCAGATTGAGGATGAGGTCGATGATCGCCGGTATTTTTTGTTGTGGGTCCGCGCGTTTCAAAGCGGCGAAATCGTCATCCAGCGTTGCCACCACCTGTACCAGCCAACCCGCCACCACCAGCGGCGAGAGTATCAGCATGCCGGCCCCCATCAGCGTCTGCGCGGCCATCTGCACGGTGTTGAACAGGAGCCAGCCACCTTCTTTGATGATCGTCCAGCGGCTTTCGGCATTGGAAATCGAGCGGCGATCCGCCAGCTCCACCATCGCTGCGCAATGCGCCTGGTAAAGCTGTGACGGCAGATTGTCGAGGGTGTGCGAGTCCAGGCGCGCGGGGTCGCTCAGCCATAGCGCGAAGGGATCATCGACCGTAACCCCCAGGTGCGGCGCGGCGAAGCCACCGTGGCCGTAGAGGCGCCGGGCTTCTTCGGACATCCAAAGCAACAGGCTTTGCTCCAGCTGGGTATCGGTAGCCAACGCCTTGATGAACGCCGTGCTGTCGGCAAATTGATGCAGCGAACGCTTGCTCATGGGCAGGTACACCACGATCGGGCCGGTCAGGCTGGCAGCGCTGAACACGAAAGCGTTAGTGACCGGATCGGCTGTGGCATCGGCTGACGTACAAAAGGCCAAGGGACGCACCACAGCATCTGCGGTGTCGTTTGTCCCCATCACCTGTTTGACCAATTCATAGCCTTGATCGGTAAAGCCTTCCTGGCCCTGTATCTTCAGTTGCAGCGCCTGCATGGGGAGTTGCACCTGCAACTGATCGAAGTAAAGCGCCTGACGTCGAGTCACTTCGACGGCATCGTCGCTGAGGATCTTCTTCACGGCTTCGGGATAGTGCTGGCCGATGTCGACACGGCTGATCAAGTTGCGAAAGTATTCGGCAGTGAGGCGCGGCGACAGGAAAAAATTATCTGCATGCCTGAAGGTCATCGTGCCTTTGGGGGTTCCTGCGAGGTTGGCGATGGCCCATTGCGGGAGGGTCATGGTTTGACGCTCGACCAGGCCCCAGCCACCGGGTGAGCCACTGGCGACGTTGAAGGTCATGATCAAGTCGTTTGGGTCATAGCGCAGGTCGGCCGGAAAATCCTCCCACATGCCTTGGCGAAGCCGCTCGACGGCAAATGCTTCGAGGCTGGGGACGCCATCGGCGAAGCCCTTCCCGGCGGCGCGCTGTTGAACGCTGGCCAGCGCCAGAAGATGGCGTCGATAGCGGGCCTTGTCCTCGGCGTCAGCCTGTTCGAGCCAGCTTGGCAGAGCTGCCTGCAAGGGGGCGAGGGTGGCGTGGGGCAAGGCGGTGGTGGCCTGGAAACGGCTCGCCAGGTCGGTGATCGCGGCAGCCGTGGCTTCGAGGTGCGCGCTGTCGGCGGTGTGACTTCCCAGTAGGTCGGCCAAGGCCTGGAGCTGGGAATCGAGGATGATCTGAGCCTGAGCCAGGAAGGGATCTTCATTCACCTCGATGCGCTCGGTTTTCACTACGCTGCGCGGTTGTATCCGTTGCATGCGAGCGGCCCACGTCAGATCGAACAGCTGTTGGCTCTGAAATGCCGTGACTGCGCCGCCGGCTTCAAAGAGCAGCCATTGTTTACCGTTGCTGAGCAACAGCACATCGGCCAGGCGCTCACGCGACTGGAGGCGGTCGCTCCATGTGGTTTGCAGGGTGTAGACCTTGATGCCAGCGCGTTGGCGGGCGAGCGGTGCGAGCACGATGCCGCGCAGCAGGTCGGCGCCTGGAGCCTGATGTTGGCAGGCAGCCCAGGCGGTTTCTCGCAGCAGCGTCGCCAGCCACTCCACACGGCTGCCACCGATAGTGGCAGGCGCTTGCCAGAAATCCAGAATTGCCTGTTGCACAGCGTCCGGGACTTGGCTTGGCAGTACCTGCAACAGCGCATGGATCGTGCCCATGTCCAACGGCTCGCCAGCGTATTCGAGGCGCGTGGGCAGGTGGTAGGTCAGAAAGCAGTCGGACTGGCCAATGCCGTTGAAGTCGGGCAGTGCGCCCGTGCTCAGGCGTTGCAGCGCCAGCTCCAGCAGGCCTTCGGTACGCCAGTCGTTTTCGGCGCGGCGCAGGGCGACCTTGACCCTGCTGGCGTCGATGGTCAGCTTGGGAAAGGCGGCATGCAGTTGCTGGCTCAGCAGTGCCTTGACCACGTCACGCAGGGTGGGTTGCTCGCGTAGCTCGTGTTGCACGCGGCCATAGAAACTATTGGAATCGGTTGTTAACGACATGAATCGACCCTCCGGGATGATGACAGGAGGGCGGATCAGAGCAGAGCGTAGCGCGTGAGCTGCGGTAATTATCCAGTCGGGCGGGTCAGGCGGCGGTGACAAGTGCCAAGGTCGCACTTGCTGCCGCCTGCGGGGCCGGTTCCGCTGCTAGCGTCTCGCCACATACGGACCCAGTGGCCGTCAGAGCGCTTTACTATCAATCAATGCCGGCGCTGAATACGCTCCACATAAGCGGCCATTTCCCGCTCGGCATCTTCGCGAGTGGCGAAGGGCCCTTCGAGGGTATTCTCCCGAGTGCTGAAGTAGAACTGGCCATTCACCAGGCTGAAACGCCCCGCGCGAAAGTGAGTGGCGAGATCAGCGTCTTGATCGCGTTTACCAAACATGACAACTCCCTTGTTAGATTGACTAATCTGAGCATCAGACTAGCCTTCGCCGGTGTCCGTGCAGGCTACCCGACCAGTGGTCATACCGGTGCGGCGGCGCGCTGAACCAGTGCGCAAGAAGTTCTGTCTGCGCCTTTGCTGGGCGACTACACTGCACGTTCCCCCCGCCATAGGGCATGAGGCTCTACATGCATATCACTTCCGGACGCTGGGCCTACGGGTTGTTCCTGGCGTTAGTCACCGCGCTGCTTTGGGGCGTTCTGCCGATCAAACTCAAGATAGTCCTGCAGGCCATGGACCCGATCACGGTCACCTGGTTTCGCTTGGTGGGCGCCGGCGGACTGCTGTTCATCTACCTCAGCCTGACCAGGCGATTGCCGGCTTTTCGACCGCTGGGGCGCAAAGGTTTCGGCCTGGTGACACTGGCGGTGCTCGGGCTGGTGGCCAACTACGTACTGTACCTGTTCGCCCTGCAAATGATCAGCGCCGGCACCGCGCAGTTGATGATCCAGGTCGGGCCAATCTTCTTGATCCTGTGCAGCCTCTACGTGTTCAAGGAGCGTTTCAACCTGGCCCAGTGCATCGGCATGGTCGTGCTGCTGGGTGGTTTCGGATTGTTTTTCAACCAACGTATCGGCGAGCTGTTGGGGTCCATGGGCACTTATACCACTGGGGTCCTCCTGGTATTGCTGGCCGCAGCGGTGTGGACCTTCTATGCGATGAGCCAGAAGCAGTTGCTCAATCAGTGGAATTCGCTGCAGGTGATGATGGTGATCTATCTGGGCTGCGCGCTGGTGGTGACGCCTTGGGCGCATCCGCTGCAAGCCTTGAGCCTTAGCCCGCTGCAGGGTTGGCTGTTGCTCGGGTGCTGCTTGAATACTCTGGTCGCCTATGGCGCCTTTGCCGAGGCGCTGGCCCACTGGCAGGCGTCTCGGGTCAGTGCGACCCTGGCCTTGACGCCGTTGGTGACGTTCGCGTCGGCGGCACTGGGATCAAGCCTGTGGCCGGATTTCGTGCATGGCGAAGATGCCAATGGGCTGGCGTATTTTGGTGCTTTGGTGGTGGTGGCCGGGTCGGCGATGGTGGCCTTGGGGCCGACGCTGATGGCGAGCTGGCGAGGGCGTCAGGCTGGGGCGAATGCGCCGCAGCCTTCTTGACATCGTTGGCTCGCAGTTCTGCTGCGTATGAGTGATCGCTTTCGCGGGCAAGCCTTGCTCCCACAAGGTACGGCCGCTGTGAGAGCAAGGGTGCGCGTCTGGCCGCGAAGGTGTCGGTGCGGCGTCTACCGGGTTCAGCCCAGCATATTCTCCGGCCGCACCCACTCATCGAACTCGGCTTCGGTCAGGAATCCCAGCTCCAACGCGGCTTCGCGCAGGGTCTTGCCTTCTCCGTAGGCTTTTTTGGCGATTTGCGCGGCCTTGTCGTAACCGATGTGCGGGTTTAGCGCGGTAACCAGCATCAGGCCGCGCTCCAGGTGCTCGGCCATCTTCGCCGTATCCGGTTCCAGGCCGGCGATGCAGTGGGTCTGGAAGTTGCTGCAGCCATCGGCTAGCAACCGCACCGATTGCAGCAGGTTGTGGATGATCACCGGCTTGAACACGTTCAACTGAAGGTGCCCATGGCTGGCAGCCATGCTGATCGCCAGGTCGTTGCCCAGCACCTGGCAGGCGAGCATCGATAGGGCCTCGCACTGGGTCGGGTTGACCTTGCCGGGCATGATCGAACTGCCCGGCTCGTTGGCGGGCAAGCGTACTTCCGCGATGCCGCCGCGTGGTCCCGAGCCCAGCAGGCGCAGATCGTTGGCCAGTTTCATCAAGCTCAGCGCCAGGGTTTTCAGGGCGCCGGCAAGAGTGGTCAAGGGCTCGTGACCCGCCAGCGCGGCGAACTTGTTGGGCGCGGTCACGAACGGCAACCCCGACAAGGCCGCCAGCTCGCCAGCGATCGCCTCGCCAAAGCCGTGGGGCGCGTTGAGCCCAGTGCCCACCGCAGTGCCGCCTTGGGCCAGTTCGCACATGGCGGGCAGGGCTGCCCGAATGGCGCGCTGGGCGTGTTCGAGCTGGGCCACGAACGCCGAGATTTCCTGGCCGAAGGTAATGGGGGTGGCATCCATCATGTGGGTACGGCCGGTCTTGACCAGATGCATGTGCTTGGCCGACAGCTCGGCCAGGCCGTCGCTCAGCTCCTTGATCGCCGGCAGCAGGTCGCCCTGGACCGCTTGCACGGTGGCAATGTGCATCGCCGTGGGGAAACAGTCATTGGAGCTTTGCGAACAGTTGACGTGATCGTTGGGATGCACTGGCGATTTGCCGCCGCGGCCCTTGCCGGCCAGCTCGTTGGCGCGCCCGGCGATGACTTCGTTGACGTTCATGTTGCTCTGCGTGCCACTGCCGGTCTGCCATACCACCAGCGGGAACTGGTCGTCGTGTTCGCCGGCCAGCACCTCGTTGCTGGCCTGTTCGATCAGCCGGGCGATATCCGCAGGCAGGTCGCCATTGCGATCGTTGACCCTGGCGGCAGCCTTTTTTATCAGCGCCAGAGCGTGTACCACTGCTAGCGGCATGCGCTGGTCGCCAATGGCGAAGTTGACCAGCGAGCGTTGAGTCTGGGCTCCCCAGTAGGCCTGTTCCGGAACTTCAACCGGGCCGATGCTGTCTGTTTCCGTGCGGCTCATGCTGCTCTTCTCCTGTCAACGTGCTCGCGGCCAAGGCCCGAGACGTGCATTGTCCTTTTCAAGGTCTCGCATTGGCGTTTGCCAAATGCCGAGGTTGAGCAGTTTAGGTGCTCATTGACGACCTGGGTTCCATCCCTGCCGATGAGCCGTCCATACGTTCTGTACCCTCCGGGCTTGAGCCACATGCCGGGTTGGGCGCAGAATGGTCGATCCCGGGGCCTCTTGCCTCAGCTGCTAATTTAAGGAAACTCGATGACACGTCTTCGCGCCCTCTGTACCGCGGCCTTTTTTGTCTGCGCCAGCGGCCAGGTGCTCGCTGATACCGCCAGCCACAACGCCAGTGCTGAATCTTTCCTGATGATGGCGCACGCCGACAAGCTCGGTACCCCGGTGTACATGCAGGTGCAGCAGATGTTTGCCCAACGCTTCGAGCAGGCTAATGCGCCTGACTCCAAGAAAGCCGTACTGGAAAGCTACCAGGCCAAGGCCAACGCCGCCCTGGACCAGGCAATTGGCTGGCCGAAACTCAAGCCCGACATGGTCAAGCTTTACACCGACAACTTCACTGAGTCCGAGCTCAAGGACCTGGTCAAGTTCTACCAGTCGCCACTGGGCAAGAAAGTCCTGGAAAAAATGCCGCAAGTCACCCAGCAGTCGGCTCAGCTGACGCAGGCCAAACTGGAAAGCGCCGTGCCTGTGGTCAACAAGCTGCTGCAAGACATGACCACCGAAATTACCCCGGCCAAACCCGCTGCGCCTGCCGCTGCGCCGGCTAAAAAGCCGTAACGGAGCCGGTCATGTCCATGCACCAACGGATCGAACAGACCCTGGCCTTGCTGCAGCCCAGCCATTTGCAGGTGCTCGATGAGAGTCACATGCACAGCCGGGGCACGCAGACGCACTACAAGGCAGTGGTGGTCAGTGAGCGCTTTGCCGGGCTCAATAGCGTCAAGCGCCACCAGTTGGTATATGGCACGCTGGGCGAGTTGATGGGCGAGTTCCACGCCCTGGCCCTGCACACCTACACCCCGCGGGAATGGGAGCAGACCGGCTCCGCGCCGGCTTCCCCTACCTGTGCTGGTGGTGGGCATTGATCCAAGGCAAGCCTTCGCTCGCTGTTGTTTGTTAGAATATGCGCCGCGCTTTTTGCCGGCGCATTTTTTATGGTGGTGTGTCAGTGAGGAGCCTTCACTGACGCACTCCAGATTCGATCTGTCTACCCCGGTCCGCCCTTTGCGAGGGTGACCACCAGGAGCGTTCCAACCATGACTCAACCTGTAGTCGTGGCGGCCTTGTACAAGTTCGTCACCCTTGAAGATTACGTGCAACTGCGTGAACCGCTGTTGCAAGCCATGACCGCCAACGGTATCAAAGGCACCCTGCTGATCGCCGAAGAGGGCATCAATGGCACCGTCTCCGGCACCCGCGAAGGCATCGACGGCCTGCTCGCGTGGCTGCGCAACGATCCGCGCATGGTCGACATCGACCACAAGGAATCCTACTGCGACGAGCAGCCGTTCTACCGCACCAAGGTCAAGCTGAAAAAAGAGATCGTCACCCTCGGCGTGCCCGGCGTAGACCCCAGCCGCAGGGTCGGGACCTACGTCGAGCCCCAGGACTGGAACGCGCTGATCAACGACCCCGAAGTGCTGTTGATCGACACCCGTAACGATTACGAAGTGTCGATCGGCACCTTCGAAGGCGCTGTCGATCCCAAGACCACCTCGTTCCGCGAGTTCCCGGACTACATCAGGGCCAACTTCGACCCTGCCGTGCACAAGAAGGTGGCGATGTTCTGCACCGGTGGTATCCGGTGCGAGAAAGCCTCCAGCTACATGCTCGGCGAGGGCTTCGGCGAGGTTTATCACCTCAAGGGCGGCATCCTCAAATACCTTGAGGAAGTCCCACAGGAGCAGAGCAAGTGGCAAGGCGACTGCTTCGTGTTCGACAACCGGGTGACCGTTCGTCACGATCTGACGGAAGGCGACTATGATCAATGCCATGCCTGCCGCACCCCGATCAGCGTCGAGGATCGCGCGTCCGAGCACTACGCTCCCGGTATCAGTTGCCCGCATTGCTGGGATACCCTGAGCGACAAGACCCGCCGCAGTGCGGTCGATCGGCAGAAGCAGATCGACCTGGCCAAGGCGCGTAACCAGCCTCACCCTATCGGTCACAACTACCGCAAAGCCTCAGAGGTCTGACATGCCCAGCCGCCTGCTCTACGTGATGGACCCCATGTGTTCATGGTGTTGGGGGTTCGCCCCTGTAGCGCAGGCGTTGATCGAACAGGCCGAGGCCGCCGGCGTCAAGACCCACCTGGTGCTCGGCGGCTTGCGCACCGGTGCCGGCGCGGCGCTGGACTCGACCAAGCGTGCCTATATTCTGGAGCACTGGCAGGCGGTCAAAGAGGCTACCGGCCAGCCGTTCAACCTCGATAATCCGCTGCCGGAAGGCTTTGTCTACGACACCGAACCCGCGTGCCGCGCGGTGGTCACGGTGCGCGAGCTGCATGAAGAGAGCGCCTGGCCGATGGTGCAGCGAATCCAGCAGGCGTTTTATGCCCAGGGCCGGGACACCACGCGCGCCGATGTACTGGTGGAGCTGGGCGAAGCGGCCGGCGTGCCGCGCATCGAATTCGCCGCCATCTTCGACACCCAGCCGATACACGCCGCCACTGCCCAGGATTTCGCCTGGGTGCAGGACCTCGGCATCGCGGGTTTCCCGACCATGTTGGCCGAGCGCGATGGTCAGCTGGCGCTGCTGACCAATGGCTATCAACCTCTGGAACCCCTCGCGGCGCTACTCGGCCGTTGGCTGGAGCGTGGCAAGGATGCGTGAACCCCATTCCCCACAATCTCCTGTGGGGCCGGGCTCCGACCGGGAGGAGGCCAGTGCAGGCCCCGCAAAGGATTCGCGGGCAGAGCCCACTGCTGCATCGGGGCATGTGTCGCGCTCCGACCGCCTGACCTGGGCCGAAATCCGCCGCCTTGCCCTGCGCCATCGCAAATCGCTATGGCTGGCCAACGGCGTGGCAGTGCTGGCGACGCTGTGCACCGTGCCGGTACCGCTGCTGCTGCCATTGCTGGTCGATGAGGTGCTGCTGGGTCACGGCAACGCGGCGCTGCAATGGATGAATCACCTGCTGCCTGCCGGCTGGCAGAAACCAGTCGGCTACATCGCCCTGATGCTGGCGTTTACCCTGAGCCTGCGCCTGTGCTCGCTGGTGTTCAACGTCATTCAGGCCCGGCAGTTCGCGCGCTTGTCCAAGGACATCGTCTACCGCGTGCGGTTGCGCCTTATCGAACGCCTCAAGCGCATCTCCCTGAGCGAGTACGAAAGCCTGGGCAGCGGCACCGTGACCACTCATCTGGTCACCGATCTCGATACGCTGGACAAATTCATCGGCGAAACCCTCAGCAAGTTCCTGGTCGCCATCCTCACTCTGGCCGGCACCGCGACCATCCTGATGTGGATGCACTGGCAGCTGGCATTGTTGATTCTGCTGTTCAACCCGCTGGTGATCTACGCCACGGTGCAACTGGGCAAGCGGGTCAAATCACTGAAAAAACTCGAAAACGACAGCACCTCGCGGTTCACTCAGGCGCTCACCGAAACCCTCGATGCCATTCAGGAGATCCGAGGCGGCAACCGCCAGGGGTTTTTCCTGGGTCGCCTGGGTCTGAGGGCGCGGGAAGTGCGCGATTATGCGATCGCCTCACAATGGAAGAGCGATGCCTCGGGGCGCGCCAGCGGCTTGTTGTTTCAGTTCGGTATCGATATTTTCCGCGCGGCGGCGATGCTCACCGTGCTGTTCTCCGACCTCTCGATCGGGCAGATGCTGGCAGTGTTCAGCTACCTGTGGTTCATGATCACGCCGGTCGAGCAACTGCTGAACCTGCAATACGCCTATTACGCCGCTGGCGGCGCCATGACCCGCATCAACGAACTGCTCGCGCGCGCCGATGAGCCGCAGTATGCCGGCGGCGTCGACCCGTTCCAGCAGCGCCAGACGGTAGGTATCGATGTGCGCGGGCTGTGCTTTGGCTACGGCGAAGAGCTGGTGCTCGACCAACTCGACCTGTCGATCCTGGCGGGCGAGAAAGTCGCCATCGTGGGTGCCAGCGGCGGAGGCAAAAGCACTTTGGTACAACTGCTGTTGGGGCTCTATACCCCAAGCGCGGGGACCATCCGCTTTGGCGGAGCGACGATGCAGGAGATCGGCCTGGACACCCTGCGTGAGCACGTGGCGGTGGTGTTGCAGCATCCGCCGCTGTTCAACGACAGCATTCGCGCCAACCTGACCATGGGGCGCGAGCGTACTGACGATGCTTGCTGGAATGCACTGCAGATCGCCCAGCTGGACGCCACCGTGCGCGCATTGCCGCATGGGCTGGACAGCATAGTGGGCCTCTCCGGGGTTCGGTTGTCCGGTGGCCAGCGCCAGCGTCTGGCCATTGCGCGGATGATCCTGGCCAACCCACAGGTGGTGATCCTCGACGAGGCTACCTCGGCCCTGGACGCCGCTACCGAATACAACCTGCATCAGGCCATGACCCACTTTCTGCAGGGCCGCACGACCTTGATCATCGCTCACAGGCTGTCAGCGGTGAAACAGGCCGATCGCGTGGTGGTGTTTGACGGTGGGCATGTCGCCGAGGATGGCGATCATCAGCAACTAATTGCCGATGGCGGGCTCTATGCCAAGCTGTATGGACATTTGCAGCAGGTGTAATATTGATTTCAGGCTGCGCCGTGACTGTAGGATTTTTAACCGCCGACCGCAAAAAAGATGGCGATGTGCTTTGACCCATAGCCTACGCTTTGCTGATGTGAGCGAAGTTTTACCTGCCGCTGTCTGACAGTGCTGATGCAAGGGACCTCATGAAGCAAAATCGGACACTCGAAAAGCCGCGCCTGTTGGGTATCGTCTGGCCGTTCATCGCCGTCGTGATCTTGTTGGCCTTGCTCGGGTGCGTAAGCTTGTATGCCCTGTCGGCGGTACGCGGCTATGTCGCTGGCGAGAGCTTGTGGTCCAAGGGCCAGAAAGACGCCATCTACTATCTGAGCCTGTACGCCGATCACCCCGACGAACCGATCTTCGCCAAGTACCAGCAGGCGATCGCCATCCCTCAGGGCAGCCACGACCTCCGTGTCGCCCTCGATCAGCCGGTACCGGACATTGCCAAGGCGCGCCGTGGCCTGGCGCAAGGCGGCAACCATCCCGACGATTTTGCCGGAGTGATCTGGTTCTTCCTCAACTTCCGCCATTTCAGCTACTTTGCCGATGCCATTGATCTGTGGACCATTGGCGACGGCTATCTGGTGCAGCTCGATCGCCTGGCACAGCAGATGCACGCCACTTTGCAGGCGGGTGACGCCACTGTGCAGGATCTGGCCCATTGGAAGCAGCAGATCCTCGAGATCAACGATGGCGTGACGCCCGCCGCGATGGCGTTCAGCGAGGCGCTGGGGCAGGGCTCGCGGTTCATGCTCAAATTGCTGGTGGCGGTCAACCTCGGTACCGCGCTGGTGCTGATCGCCCTGGCGTTGTGGCGTACCAGCAAGCTGCTCACCCAGCGCCAGGCCTTCGCCGTGGCGCTGCAGGCCGAAAAGGACAGGGCGCAGATAACCCTGGCATCGATCGGCGACGGCGTGATCGCCACCGATGTCGAAGGCTCGATCGTCTACATGAACCCGGCTGCCGAGCACTTGACCCATTGGAACGCTGGCCAGGCCAGCGGATTGCCCTTGGCGGCGCTGTTCAACCTGCTGGATGAAAACGCCGAAAAAGACGCCTATACCCTCATCGAACGCATTTATGGCGGCCAACTCAATGGCGGTAGCGAGCACGCCAAGATTATCCAGCGCCTGGACGGCAGTACGGTATCGGTGACCTTGGTGGGTGCGCCGATCATGACCGAGGGCAAGATTGGCGGTACGGTGCTGGTGCTGCACGACATGACCCAAGAGCGCCAGTACATCGCCAACCTGTCCTGGCAGGCCACCCACGACGCCCTTACGGGGCTGGCCAATCGTCGCGAATTCGAATACCGCCTGGAGCAAGCGCTCAATGGCCTGACGCGTCAGCCCGGCCGCCACTCGTTGATGTTCCTCGATCTCGACCAGTTCAAGTTGGTCAATGACACCAGTGGCCACGCGGCGGGTGACGAGTTGCTGCGTCATATTTGTGCGTTGCTGCAATCGGGCCTGCGTGAAGGGGACACGCTGGCGCGTCTGGGGGGTGACGAGTTCGGCATTCTCCTGGAAGATTGCCCGCCGGAGGCCGCGGAAAAGATCGCCGAAAACCTGCGAGAAACCGTGCAGAATCTGCACTTCGTGTGGAAAACTCGACCGTTCATGACCTCGGTCAGTATCGGCCTGGTGCATATCTCACAAATGCCGACCAGTCTGGAGGCTTCGCTGCGGGCGGCCGACATGGCGTGTTACATGGCCAAGGAGAAGGGCCGCAACCGGGTGCAGGTCTACCACGCCGATGACACCGAGCTGTCGGTGCGCTTCGGCGAAATGGCCTGGGTGCAACGTCTGCACATGGCACTGGAAGAGAATCGTTTTTGCCTCTACAGTCAGGAGATCGCCGGACTTGACCCCTCGGCCAAGCGAGGTGGGCACATCGAGGTGCTGTTGCGCCTGCAGGACGAAAACGGTTGGATCATTCTTCCGGACAGCTTCATTCCGGCTGCCGAACGCTACGGGCTGATGACCACGCTGGACCGTTGGGTGGTACAAAATGTCTTCAAAGTTATCGCACAATGCATCAGTGAAACACCCGCCGACTCGGTAACGCCGCTGGCGCTGTGTGCCATCAACCTGTCCGGCAGCAGTATCGGCGATGACGAATTCCTTGATTACTTGCAGGAGCAGTTCCACCGATTCTCGATACCGCCGAGCATGATTTGTTTCGAAATCACTGAAACCAGCGCCATCGCCAATCTGGGCAGCGCCATTCGGTTCATCAATGAGCTCAAGGCGCTGGGGTGCCAGTTTTCACTCGACGATTTCTGCGCTGGCATGTCGTCTTTTGCGTACCTCAAGCATTTGCCTGTGGATTACCTGAAAATCGACGGCAGTTTCGTCAAGGACATGCTCGACGATCCCATCAACCGCGCCATGGTCGAAGTGATCAACCATATCGGGCACGTGATGGGTAAGCGCACCATCGCCGAATTCGTTGAAACGCCACTGATTGAACAGGCCCTGATGGAGATCGGGGTCGATTATGCGCAGGGGTACCTCATCGAGCGGCCTCAGCCTTTTACCTGCGACAGTTTGCGACGGATCGATGAACGCCTCAGGCCTTTACTCTTCAAGGCACCGGGTACTTTCCGTTGAAAACTGCCAGGGCGCGGTTTTTTACCAACGGAAAGGAAGTTGTCGATGAACGAGGTCTTTGAAGGTTTCACCAGAACCGGCCCACTCATGGAAGCCGCGAGCTACCCAGTGTGGGCGCAGCAGCTGATCAGCGATTGCGCCGAAAGCAAGCGCCGGGTGGTCGAACATGAGCTTTACGGGCGCATGCGCGACAACACCCTCAGCCCCAGGACGATGCGCCAGTACCTGATCGGCGGCTGGCCAGTGGTCGAGCAATTTGCTTTGTACATGGCGCAGAACCTGACCAAGACACGCTTCGCCCGCCATCAGGGTGAGGACATGGCGCGTCGTTGGCTGATGCGCAACATCCGCGTCGAACTCAACCATGCCGATTACTGGGTGCACTGGGCCAACGCCCACGGTGTCAGCCTGGAGGATCTGCAAGCGCAGAAGGTCTCACCGCAATTGCATGCGCTGAGCCACTGGTGCTGGCAAAGCTGTTCGACGGATCCTTTGATGATCGCCATGGCTGCCACCAACTACGCCATCGAAGGGGCGACTGGAGAGTGGGCGGCGATTGTCTGCAGCCAGGACACCTACGCCAACGCCTTCCCGGAGGAGGGTCGCAAGCGTGCCATGAAGTGGCTGAAGATGCATGCCCAGTACGACGACGGCCACCCTTGGGAAGCTCTGGAAATCGTCTGCACTCTGGCGGGCCCCAACCCGTCGCGGATCATCCAGGCGGATATTCGCAAGGCGGTGTGCAAGAGCTATGACTACATGTTCCTGTTTCTGGAGCACTGCATGGAGATCGAGCGTGGCGGCGCGAAGGTGGCTGTGGCGCAACCCCAGCATAGTTATGCCTGAAACCCGGTGGCCTGCAGGCTCGGCCTCTTCGCGGGCAAGCCTTGCTCCCACGGGTGTTCATCGCAGGATTTGCCAACACTGTGGGAGCGAAGCGTGCCCGCGAACAGGCCCGCCGGGTCATCCATGACTGACTGAACTACTGCGCATTGAAAGCCTGGCCGGACACCCCGGCGCTGTCGGGCCCCAGCAGGTACAGATACACCGGCATGATCGCTTCCGGGCTCGGGTTGTTGCTCGGGTCTTCCGCGGGATAAGCCTGCGCGCGCATATCGGTCCGGGTTGCACCCGGGTTGATGCTGTTGGCGCGTACTGGCGCGACGCCCTGCAATTCGTCGGCGAGGGTCTGCATCAGGCCTTCGGTGGCAAACTTCGATACGCCATATGCGCCCCAGTAGGCCCGCCCCTTGCGGCCGACGCTGCTGGAGGTGAACACCACCGAGCCGTCCTGCGAGCGTTTGAGCAAGGGCAGCAGCGCGCTGGTGAGCATGAACATGGCATTGACGTTGACCTGCATCACCTCCATGAACTGCGCGCCGCCCAATTGTTCCAGCGGCGTACGCGGGCCAATGATCGAAGCGTTGTGCAGCAGGCCATCGAGATGGCCGAATTCGCTGTCGAGCATCGATGCCAGAGCGTGATACTGGTCGGGCTGCGCCGTGGCCAAATCGAACGGAATCACGGCGGGGCGAGGATAGCCGGCGGCCTCGATCTGATCATAGACCGCGCTCAGGCGCGATTCGGTCTTGCCCAGCAGCAGCACCGTGGCGCCATGGGCCGCAAAGCTCAACGCCGCTGCCGCGCCGATACCGCGTCCGGCACCAGTGACCAGGATGACGCGATCTTTAAGCAGATGGGGGCGAGGGGTGTAGTCGAACATGGTCAGTCTTCCTCAGGGATCGTGTAGCGAGGGGGCACCGAAAAATGCGGCCAGCACCTTATCTTGTACTGACATTGTGTAAACGGCGGCAAGCCCCTCGCCAGGGTGCGGATATTCATGCAGGATGCGGCAGACTCAATGCAGCCGCTTGCGGCACATCAACTGCGTCAACTTTGCCGTATCCGGCCGTTCGACCACGCCTTTCTCGGTGACGATGACGTCGATCAGGTCTGCCGGGGTGACGTCGAATACCGGGTTGATGGCGTCCATCTCCAGTGTGTTCCCGCCAATGTCGAGCAACTCCCGAGTGTCACGCTCCTCGAGCAGGATCTCGTCCCCGCTGGCCAGGCTCATGTCGATGCTCGAACTCGGCGCCACGACCATGAACCGCACGCCGTGGTGCATGGCCGCGACCGCCAGGTGGTAGGTGCCAATCTTGCTGGCCACGTCACCATTGGCGGTGATGCGATCGGCTCCGACGATTACCCAGGTGATGCCCTTGGTTTTCATCAGGTGCGCCGCCGCCGAATCGGCATTAATGGTCACCGGGATGCCTTCGTTGGCGAGTTCCCAAGCGGTCAGGCGCGAGCCCTGCAGCCAGGGGCGGGTCTCACCGGCATACACGCGCTCCACCATGCCTTCCAGCCAGGCGCCACGAATTACTCCCAGCGCGGTACCGACGCCACCCGTGGCCAGAGCGCCAGTATTGCCGTGAGTCAGCAATGCCTGCACATTACCCTGATGACGGCGTATCACGTCAGTGCCCAGTTGGGCCATGGTCAGATTGGCTTCGCGGTCGCTTTCATGGAGGGTAACGGCTTCGGCTTCGAGTACGGCCAATGGGTCGTCTTGAGGGCGCAAGCGCTCGAGGCGTTCACGCAGGCGGTTCAGGGCCCACGATAGATTGACGCCGGTCGGGCGCGAGCGCAAAAGCACGGCGAAATCCTGCTCCAGCGCCGCCTGCCAGTCGCCGCCCGCCGCCAGGCGCTGACGGGCACTGAGGACCAGGCCATAGGCAGCGCTGATGGCGATAGCCGGGGCGCCGCGTACCACCATCGAGCGAATTGCCTCGGCCACGGCCGGGGCATCTTCATAGCGCAGCCAGGTCTGCTGGAACGGCAAAACCCGTTGATCGAGCAGGTACAAGGCGCCGTCCCGCCAATCGATGGCCTTTACTTTCTCTGCAGCCAACAGTTGATCGCGCATGCCACACCCCGTACTCGGACATCAAAAGCGGTCGATTATAGCGAGCCCCTGCCGCAGACGCTCGGGTATACTTCGCCATCACCGATCAAAAGCCCCGGAAGCCCGACCATGCCCAACCGCGCCGCCCCTCTCGACTTGTTGCTCCTGCCAAGCTGGCTGGTGCCCGTCGAGCCGGCTGGAGTGGTGCTGCATGACCACGGTCTGGGCATTCGCGATGGCCGCATCGCCTTTATCGGCCCCCGCGAAGAAGCCCTGCGGCAAACGGCCATCGACGTCCGCGAGCTGCCCGGCATGCTGCTCAGCCCCGGCCTGATCAACGCCCACGGCCACGCAGCCATGACGCTGTTCCGCGGCATGGCCGACGACCTGCCGCTGATGACCTGGCTTGAACATCACATCTGGCCCGCTGAAGGCCGCTGGGTTGACGAAAGCTTTGTTGCCGACGGAACCGACCTGGCCATCGCCGAGCAGTTGCAGGGCGGTATCACGTGCTTCTCGGACATGTACTTCTATCCTTGGGTGGCGTGCGAACGGGTCAACCTCAGCGGCATGCGCGCACAGATCACCGTGCCGGTGCTCGACTTCGAGATCCCGGGTGCGCGCACCACCGACGAAGCACTGCACCAGGGCATCGAACTGTTCGGCGAGATGCGCCATCATCCGCGCATCAGCATCGCCTTCGGTCCCCATGCACCCTACACCGTCAACGATGAGAATCTGCAGAAGATCCGCGTGCTGGCGGATGAAATGGACGCGGCCATTCATATGCACGTGCACGAAACCGCCTTCGAAGTGCAGCAGGGCCTGGAGCAGACCGGCGAGCGCCCCCTGGCTCGCCTGGCCCGCGCGGGATTGCTGGGCCCGCGCTTCCAGGCTGTGCACATGACCCAGATCACCGATGCGGACATCGCCCTGCTGGTGGAACACAATTGCAGTGTGGTGCATTGCCCTGAATCCAATCTCAAGTTGGCCAGCGGCTTCTGCCCGGTAGAGCGGCTTTGGCAGGCCGGCGTCAATGTGGCGATCGGCACCGATGGCGCGGCCAGCAACAACGACCTCGACCTGCTCGGCGAAACCCGTACCGCCGCGTTGCTGGCCAAGGCCGTGGCCGGGTCCGCTACTGCACTGGACGCCCATCGAGCCTTGCGCATGGCTACGCTCAATGGGGCCCGGGCCATGGGCCTGGAAGAGCACATCGGCTCGCTGGAACTGGGCAAGGCCGCAGACATCACGGCTTTCGACCTGTCCGGCCTGGCTCAGCAGCCGATCTACGACCCGGTTTCGCAACTGATTTATGCCAGTGGCCGTCACTGCGTGCGCCACGTCTGGGTAGAGGGCCGGCAATTGCTCGATGATCGCCGCCTGACCAGCCTCGACGAAGTCCGCCTGCATGCGTGCGCGGTCGAGTGGGGGAAACGTATCAAAGCGCCCCTGTAGCAAGGGGGCTTACCCCCAAAAATAGTCTCAGCACCACCTGTTTGGCTGACGTTGGGCCATCGGGGGCAGGACCCCTCGCTACAGCGCGACGCGGGGGTTCACGAATTTTCAAGCTTTAGAGGAATCAACATGAGCAACGTCGACACCGCGGAAATCGCCAAATTCGAGGCCCTGGCCCATCGCTGGTGGGACCGCGAGAGCGAGTTCAAGCCGCTTCACGATATCAACCCGTTGCGCGTCAACTGGATTGACGAGCGGGTCAAGCTGGCCGGCAAGTCGGTCCTGGATGTGGGCTGCGGCGGCGGCATCCTCAGTGAAGCCATGGCCCTGCGCGGTGCCACGGTCATGGGCATCGACATGGGCGAAGCGCCCCTGGCCGTGGCCCGGCTGCACCAGTTGGAGTCGGGTGTGAGCGTCGAATATCGGCAGATCACCGCCGAGGCCCTGGCCGAAGAGATGCCGGCGCAGTTCGATGTGGTCACCTGCCTCGAAATGCTCGAGCACGTCCCCGACCCGTCCTCGGTGATCCGCGCCTGCTGCGCCATGGTCAAGCCCGGCGGCCAGGTGTTCTTTTCCACCATCAACCGCAATCCCAAGGCTTACGCGCTGATGATCCTCGGCGCCGAATACGTGCTCAAGTTGCTGCCACGTGGCACCCACGACTTCAA
Organism: Gammaproteobacteria bacterium; assembly: GCA_903970465.1. Lineage (GTDB taxonomy): Bacteria > Pseudomonadota > Gammaproteobacteria > Pseudomonadales > Pseudomonadaceae > Aquipseudomonas. The sequence continues at coordinate 32,043 of CAJCIO010000022.1, read as the reverse complement.
GAAATTCATCCGCCCTTCGGAGCTGGGTGCCTGGAGCCGTCAAGCCGGCCTGCAGGTCAAGGACATCATCGGCCTGACCTACAATCCGCTGACCAAGCACTACAAGCTGGCGTCCGATGTCGATGTCAATTACATGATCCAGACCCTGCGCGAGGAGTAAGCGGCATGCGGTTACGAGCGGTTTTATTCGACATGGACGGCACGCTGCTCGACACCGCGCCGGATTTCATCGCCATCTGTCAGGCCATGCGTGCCGAGCGCGGCTTGGCGCCGATCGCCGACAAACTCATTCGTGATGTGGTCTCGGGGGGAGCCAAGGCAATGGTCTGCGCCAGCTTCCAGATCAGCGATGACGCGCCGGAGTTCGAGGCCTTGCGCCTGGAGTTTCTGGAGCGCTATCAGGTCGGCTGCGCGGTGCACAGCCATCTGTATGACGGTATGGCCGAGTTGCTGGCCGACATCGAAAAAGGCGGGCTGATCTGGGGCGTGGTGACCAACAAGCCCGTGCGCTTCGCCGAACCGATCATGCAGCAACTGGGCCTGGCCGAACGCTCTGCGGTGCTGATCTGCCCAGATCATGTGACCCGCAGCAAGCCGGACCCAGAGCCCCTGCTCCTGGCCTGCAAAATGCTGAACCTGGACCCCGCAGCGGTCCTGTTCGTGGGCGATGATCTGCGCGATATCGAGTCGGGTCGCGATGCTGGCACCAAGACCGTGGCCGTGCGTTATGGCTACATCCATCCGGACGACAACCCCAACCACTGGGGCGCCGACGCGGTGGTAGATCACCCGCTGGAGCTGCGCGCGCTGTTGGATCAGGCGGTGTGTGGCTGTTGATCGTCGCAGTTTTTTCGGAGCAGGCCGCCTCGCTACAGGGGTTACTTCTGTAGCGAGGAGGGCCTTGCTCCCGAAAATCTCCTAAACGCCGCGGATACGCACATCGTTTTGCCGCTTTTCATGCACCAAAGCCCCTCAGAGCCGCCTCAGGCTCATTGCCTCATCGATTAATGGGAAACCAAGCCCTCAGGGGGATAGGTGCCTGGCGGCGATTGTGATACCATCCGGCGGTTTACGGGACCGCTCCAACGAGCCGTGTCGCGTGCCCAGTTGCAGGGCATAACGTATTGATTTGTCGTAAGTCGTTGCACGGCACCGGTCTGCAGCGGCAAGCCTTGCGCGTCCCATGAGGTCAGCGCGGGTTTCACCAGAAAAAGGAATCAGGCTTCTCATGGGCGAACTGGCCAAAGAAATCCTCCCGGTCAATATCGAAGACGAGCTGAAACAGTCCTACCTCGACTACGCGATGAGCGTGATTGTCGGGCGGGCACTGCCCGATGCGCGCGACGGCTTGAAGCCCGTGCATCGCCGCGTACTCTTCGCAATGAGCGAGCTGGGCAACGACTGGAACAAGCCGTACAAGAAATCCGCCCGTGTGGTCGGTGACGTGATCGGTAAGTATCACCCCCACGGTGATACCGCGGTGTACGACACCATTGTCCGTATGGCCCAGCCGTTCTCGCTGCGCTACCTGCTGGTCGATGGTCAGGGCAACTTCGGTTCGGTGGACGGCGACAACGCTGCGGCCATGCGATACACCGAAGTGCGCATGACCAAGCTCGCCCACGAGTTGCTGGCCGACCTTCACAAAGAGACCGTCGACTGGGTGCCGAACTACGACGGTACCGAGCAGATCCCGGCGGTCATGCCGACCCGTATTCCCAATCTGCTGGTGAACGGCTCCAGCGGTATCGCCGTGGGTATGGCCACCAACATTCCGCCGCACAACCTCGGTGAAGTCATCGACGGTTGCCTGGCGCTGATCGACAACTCCGATATTACCGTCGATGAACTCATGCAGTTCATCCCTGGTCCGGACTTCCCGACTGCTGGCATCATCAACGGTCGCGCCGGCATCATCGAGGCGTACCGCACGGGCCGTGGCCGCATCTACATGCGCGCCCGCTCGCACATCGAAGATATCGACAAGGTCGGTGGTCGCCAGCAGATCGTCGTCACCGAGTTGCCGTATCAGCTCAACAAGGCCCGTCTGATCGAGAAGATCGCTGAACTGGTCAAAGAGAAGAAGCTCGAGGGCATCACCGAACTGCGTGACGAGTCCGACAAGGACGGTATGCGTATCGTCATCGAGTTGCGTCGCGGTGAAGTGCCTGAGGTGATCCTCAACAATCTGTTTGCTCAGACCCAGATGCAGGCCGTGTTCGGCATCAACGTCGTCGCCCTGATCGATGGTCGTCCGCGCATCCTCAACCTCAAGGACCTGCTCGAAGCCTTCGTCCGTCACCGCCGTGAAGTGGTCACGCGTCGTACCGTGTTCGAGCTGCGCAAGGCCCGTGAACGTGGACACATCCTTGAAGGCCAAGCGGTCGCGCTGTCCAACATCGACCCGGTCATCGCCCTGATCAAGGCCTCGCCGACCCCGTCGGAAGCCAAGGAAGCGCTGATCAAGATGCCGTGGGAATCCTCTGCGGTCGCTACCATGGTCGAGCGAGCGGGCGCCGATACCTGCCGCCCGGAAACCCTCGATCCGCAATACGGCATGCGCGACGGCAAGTATTTCCTGTCGCCCGAGCAAGCCCAGGCCATTCTCGACCTGCGTCTGCACCGCTTGACCGGCCTGGAACACGAGAAGCTGCTGGCCGAATACCAGGAGATCCTCAACCAGATCGGCGAGCTGATCCGCATCCTCAGCAGCGCCACGCGCCTGATGGAAGTGATCCGCGAAGAGCTCGAACTGATCCGTGCCGAATACGGTGACGTGCGCCGCACCGAGATCCTCGACGCGCGCCTCGATCTGACCCTGGGTGACATGATCCCGGAAGAAGAGCGCGTGGTGACCATTTCCCACACCGGTTATGCCAAGACTCAGCCGCTGGCTGCCTATCAGGCTCAGCGTCGCGGCGGCAAAGGCAAGTCGGCCACCGGCGTCAAGGACGAGGACTACATCTCGCACCTGCTGGTCGCCAACAGCCACACCACGCTGCTGCTGTTCTCCAGCAAGGGCAAGGTGTACTGGCTCAAGACCTACGAAATCCCCGAAGCGTCCCGCGCCGCCCGTGGTCGCCCGCTGGTCAACCTGCTGCCGCTGGGTGAGGGTGAGTACATCACCACCATGCTGCCGGTCGAGGAGTACACCGAAGGCCATTTCATCTTCATGGCGACCGCCAACGGCACCGTCAAGAAGACTCCGCTGGAGCAATTCAGTCGTCAGCGCAGCGTTGGTCTGATCGCGCTGGAGCTGGACGAAGGCGATATTCTCATCAGCGCCTCGATCACTGATGGTGAGCGTGAAGTGATGCTGTTCTCCGACGGAGGCAAGGTCACTCGCTTCAAGGAATCCGACGTCCGTGCCATGGGCCGTACCGCCCGCGGCGTGCGCGGCATGCGCCTGCCGGAAGACCAGAAGCTGATCTCCATGATCATCCCTGAAGAAGGCAGCCAGATCCTCACCGCCTCCGAGCGTGGCTACGGCAAACGTACCGCGATCACCGAGTTCCCCGAGTACAAGCGTGGCGGCCAGGGCGTTATCGCCATGGTCAGCAACGACCGCAACGGCCGTCTGGTCGGTGCCGTGCAGGTGCTCGACGGTGAAGAGATCATGCTGATCTCCGACCAGGGCACCCTGGTGCGCACCCGTGTAGGCGAAGTCTCCAGCCTGGGCCGCAACACTCAGGGCGTGACCCTGATCAAGCTGGCCAGCGACGAGAAACTGGTAGGCCTTGAGCGCGTGCAGGAGCCATCCGAAGTCGAGGGCGAGGAATTGCTCGAAGGCGAGGAGGGCTATGAAGCCCCTGTAGCGGTCGACGGTGAGGTGGTGGGTGATGACGCGGCTGAAGGCGACGCCGATAGCGATGTAATCCAGGACTAATATAAGCAGGTGATGTCGGGCTGTGGGGGCTGGCTTTTGAGCGATGGTGGTCTTGCAGGCCTCGTCGCGATCAAGCACTGCTCCTGCAGTACGAACCGATCCTGCGGCATACACCTGCAGGAGCAAGGCTTGCCCGCGAAGGGCCCTCAAGCCTTGCGCAACACTCTCAAATTTTCTCAGGCCAAAGCGAGAACCAGACGTGAGCAATCGAGCCTTTAACTTCTGCGCAGGCCCAGCTGCGCTTCCTGAAGCCGTACTGCGCCGTGCCCAGGGCGAGATGCTCGACTGGCATGGCAAAGGCCTGTCGGTCATGGAGATGAGCCATCGCAGCGACGAGTACGTGGCGGTCGCCGAGAAGGCCGAGCAGGACCTGCGTGACCTGCTGTCGGTACCTGACAACTACAAAGTACTGTTCCTGCAAGGTGGCGCGAGCCAGCAATTCGCCCAAATCCCGCTCAACCTGCTTCCCGAGAACGGCACTGCCGACTACATCGAGACCGGCATCTGGTCGAAAAAGGCCATCGAAGAGGCTCGCCGCTATGGCAACGTCAACGTTGCCGCCAGCGCCAAGCCCTACGACTACCTGAACATCCCCGGCCAGAACGAGTGGAACCTCACTCCCGGCGCGGCGTACGTTCACTACGCGTCCAACGAAACCATCGGCGGCCTGGAATTCGATTGGGTTCCGCAGACCGGTGACGTCCCGCTGGTCGTGGACATGTCCTCGGATATTCTCTCGCGCCCTGTGGATATCTCGCAGTTCGGCATGATCTATGCTGGCGCGCAAAAGAACATCGGTCCCAGCGGGCTGGTGGTCGTGATCATCCGCGAAGACTTGCTCGGCAAAGCCCGCAGCGTCTGCCCCACCATGCTCAACTACCAGGTCGCCGCCGACAACGGTTCGATGTACAACACCCCGGCCAGCTACTCCTGGTATCTCTCGGGCCTGGTGTTCGAGTGGCTCAAGGAGCAGGGCGGCGTCGACGCCATGGAAAAACGCAACAAGGCGAAGAAAGACCTGCTCTACGGTTTTATCGACAAGAGCGCGTTCTATAGCAACCCGATCGCCACCAACGCCCGCTCGTGGATGAACGTTCCGTTCCGTCTCGCGGATGAGCGCCTCGACAAGGCCTTTCTGGCCGGTGCCGACGAGCGCCGCCTGCTCAATCTGCGTGGCCACCGCTCGGTCGGCGGCATGCGCGCCTCCATCTACAACGCCCTGGGCCTGGACGCGGTTGAAGCACTGATCGCCTACATGGCCGAGTTCGAGAAGGAACACGCCTGATGTCCGAACACGAACTCCAGGCACTGCGCGTGCGCATCGACAGCCTCGACGAGAAAATCATCGAGCTGATCAGCGATCGCGCACGCTGCGCCGAAGAAGTCGCCCGCGTGAAAATGGCCGCACTCAAGGAAGGCGAAGTGCCGGTGTTCTACCGTCCGGAGCGCGAGGCGCAGGTGCTCAAGCGCGTCATGGAGCGCAACAAGGGACCCCTCAGCAATGAGGAAATGGCCCGTCTGTTCCGTGAAGTGATGTCCTCGTGCCTGGCGCTGGAAAACCCGCTCAGGGTTGCCTACCTGGGCCCTGAAGGCACCTTCACCCAGGCTGCGGCCATGAAACACTTCGGTCACGCCGTCATCAGTGCGCCCATGGCTGCTATCGATGAAGTGTTCCGCGAGGTGGTGGCCGGCTCGGTCAATTTCGGCGTCGTGCCGGTGGAGAACTCCACCGAGGGTGCGGTCAACCACACCCTCGACAGTTTTCTCGAGCACGACATGGTCATCTGTGGCGAGGTCGAACTGCGTATTCACCATCACTTGCTGATCGGTGAAAGCACCAAGTCGGCCAACATCAGTCGCATCTATTCCCACGCCCAGTCGCTGGCGCAGTGCCGCAAGTGGCTGGATGCGCATTATCCCAACGTTGAGCGCATCGCCGTGGCCAGCAACGCCGAAGCGGCCAAGCGGGTCAAGAGCGAGTGGAACTCGGCAGCGATTGCCGGGGACATGGCGGCCAGCCTCTACGATCTGCAGCGCTTGGCAGAAAAGATCGAAGACCGCCCCGACAACTCGACCCGGTTCCTGATCATCGGCAACCAGGAAGTACCGCCTACCGGCGACGACAAGACCTCGATCATCGTCTCCATGAGCAACAAGCCTGGCGCGTTGCACGAGTTGCTGGTGCCGTTTCATGAGAACAACATCGACCTCACCCGCATCGAAACGCGCCCCTCGCGCAGCGGCAAGTGGACCTATGTGTTCTTCATCGATTTCGTCGGTCACCACCGCGATCCGTTAATCAAAGGCGTGCTCGAACGTATACGTCAGGAAGCCGTGGCGCTGAAAGTGCTGGGCTCCTACCCCAAAGCCGTGCTCTGAGGCCCCGACATGACTGATTTCCTCGCCCTGGCGCAATCCAGCGTGCAGCAGCTCTCGCCCTACATCCCTGGCAAGCCTGTGGATGAACTGGCGCGCGAGCTGAACCTCGACCCCGCCCACATCGTCAAGCTGGCCAGCAACGAGAACCCGCTGGGTGCCAGCCCCAAGGCGCTGGAGGCCATCGCTGCGGCGGTCGGCGAGCTGACCCGCTACCCTGACGGCAACGGTTACAGCCTCAAGGTCAAATTGGCCGAGCGCGCCAAGGTGGGGATCGATCACGTCACCCTCGGTAACGGTTCCAACGATATTCTCGAGCTGGTGGCCCGTGCCTACCTGGCACCGGGCGTCAATGCGGTGTTCAGCCAGCACGCCTTTGCGGTGTACCCGATCGTCACTCAGGCCGTCGGCGCCGAGGCACGGGTGGTCCCGGCCAAGGACTGGGGTCACGATCTGCCAGCGATGCTCAAGGCGATCGATGCCGACACTCGCGTGGTGTTCATCGCCAACCCCAACAACCCGACCGGCACCTGGTTCGGCCCGCAGGCGCTAAGCGACTTCCTCGCTGCGGTGCCCGCGCACGTGCTGGTTGTGCTGGACGAGGCCTATATCGAATACGCCTCGGGCAGCGAGCTGCCCAACGGCCTGGATTACCTGGCAGACCACGATAATCTGCTGGTATCGCGCACCTTCTCCAAGGCCTATGGCCTGGCGGCGCTGCGGGTCGGCTACGGGATTTCGTCAGCAGTGATTGCCGATGTGCTCAACCGCGTACGCCAGCCGTTCAACGTCAACAGCCTGGCGCTCGCTGCGGCGTGTGCGGCGCTGGACGATCTGGATTACCTCGCCCACAGCCGCTCGCTCAACAATGCTGGCCTTCTGCAGTTGCAGGATGGTCTGCTCGCGCTGGGGCTGGGCTGGATCCCGTCCAAGGGTAACTTTCTGGCCATCGACATGGGCCAGGACGCGGCGCCGATCAATGAGGCGTTGCTGCGCGAAGGTGTGATCGTGCGCCCGGTCGCCAATTACGGCATGCCCCGGCATCTGCGGGTGACGGTTGGTACGGCGGCTGAGAACAGCCGTTTCCTCGAAGCGCTGGGCAAGGTCTTGGGTCGTGGTTGAACAGAAAAAACCGCTGATCGGGCGCCTGGTGGTGGTCGGTCTGGGGCTGATCGGTGGTTCGTTTGCCAAGGGCCTCAAGGCCAGTGGGTTGTGTGGTGAGGTGGTGGGTGTCGATCTGGATGCGCATTCCCGCCAGCGTGCCGTGGAACTGGGCGTAACCGATCGCTGCGAGGCCGACCTAGCGGCCGCCTGCGTCGGAGCCGATGTTATCCAGCTGGCGGTGCCGATTCTGGCGATGGAGAAGGTCCTGGCGTTGCTGTCGCGGCTGGAGCTGGGCGACGCAGTGATTACCGACGTCGGTAGTGCCAAGGGCAACGTGGTGCGTGCCGCGCGGGACGTGTTCGGGCGCCAGCGCATGGCGCGCTTCGTACCCGGCCATCCGATTGCAGGTTCCGAGCAGAGCGGGGTAGAGGCGTCCAACGGTGAAATGTTCCAGCGCTATAAGGTGATCCTCACGCCGCTGGAAGAAACCGACGCCGCCGCGCTGCATCTAGTGGACAGGCTGTGGCGCGAGTTGGGCGCCGATGTCGAGCACATGGCCGTCCAGCGTCACGACGAAGTGCTGGCCGCGACCAGTCACTTGCCCCATCTGCTGGCGTTCAACATGGTCGACTCGATGGCCAAGCGGGATGAAAGCCTGGAAATCTTTCGTTATGCGGCGGGTGGCTTTCGCGATTTTACCCGCATTGCCGGCAGTGATCCGGTGATGTGGCACGATATCTTTTTGGCCAACAGGGACGCAGTGCTGCGGGCGCTGGATATTTATCGTGGCGATCTGGATGCATTGCGCGCTGCTGTAGAGGCGGGTGATGGCGAGCAGTTGCTGGACGTGTTCACCCGTGCCCAGGCCGCCCGCGAGCATTTTGGTCGCATCCTCGCGCAGCGCGCCCCAGCGCCGGGGAAATGATTGGGCAGTGCTGGTCCCTTCGCCAGCAAGCTGTGCTCCCATAGGTGCACCACTCAGGTTCGGCTTGCACTGTGGGAGCAAGGCTTGCCCGCGAAGAGGCTGGAATTGACACTCCATATATCGCGGCAATCCTGCACAGCACTGTCAGTTGTCACCTTTGAGCATTATCATGTCGCGTGCGGTTTGGGTGGGTACCTTGAATCTCTCCCGGGTGCGACCTTTCATTTTTCAGAATCAGCCCCACTGATCGTCTCCATTTTCGAGTTTCCTGGCAGTAACTGGCCAGGTCGAAATCTGTGTGGCTAACGAGGAATACGTGTGAACTTTCAAGCACCAGTCATCACCATCGACGGCCCGAGCGGGTCTGGCAAAGGCACCATTGCCGGCCTGCTGGCCAAGCGCCTGGGCTGGAACCTGCTCGACAGCGGCGCCCTGTATCGGCTGCTGGCGTTCGCCGCCGGCAATCATGGTGTCGACCTGAGCAACGAGGCCTCGTTGAAGCTGCTGGCCGCTCATCTGGACGTGCAGTTCATTGCCGCCGCCGATGGCCAGCCGCAAAGGATCATCCTCGAAGGCGAGGAGGTCAGCCAGGCGATTCGCAATGAAACCGTTGCTGCGGGAGCTTCTGCAGTCGCTGCGCTGCCAGCGGTGCGCGAAGCCTTGCTGGGTCGCCAGCGTGCTTTTCAAGAGGCACCGGGCCTTGTCGCCGATGGCCGCGACATGGGCACCGTGGTGTTCCCCGACTCACCCCTGAAGATTTTCCTCACCGCCAGCGCCGAGGAGCGTGCCCGTCGACGTTACTTGCAGTTGAAGGCCAAGGGCGATGATGTTAGTCTGTCGAGTCTGCTAGATGAGATACGTGCTCGCGATGAGCGAGACACCCAGCGCGCAGTGGCCCCGCTCAAACCGGCGGCCGATGCCATACAGCTGGATTCCACGGAATTGTCCATCGACCAGGTGCTGGAACGCATCATGAGTGAAATCGCACTCCGCGATATCGCCGGATGACCAAGAAAGCGTGCGGGAGACCAGTCGAGTCCTGCAGGCTTTCTTTTACTTGAACGAAACCCACGTTGGCTGGAACGTGGCAGATGGGCGTCTCCTTCGCCCACATCTACCAGGAATTAAAATGAGCGAAAGCTTTGCAGAACTCTTTGAAGAAAGCCTAAAGACACTGAATCTTCAGGCTGGCGCGATCATCACCGCGATCATCGTCGACATCGACTACCAAGCTGGCTGGGTAACCGTCCACGCTGGTCTGAAGTCCGAAGGTCTGATCCCGCTGGAACAGTTCCACAACGACGCTGGCGAACTGACCATCAAAGTCGGTGACGAAGTTCACGTGGCGCTGGACGCAGTCGAAGATGGCTTTGGCGAAACCAAACTGTCCCGTGAAAAAGCCAAGCGCGCCGAGTGCTGGATTGTTCTGGAAGCAGCTTTCGCCGCTGAGGAAGTGGTCAAGGGCGTTATCAACGGTAAGGTTAAAGGCGGCTTCACTGTCGACGTTAACGGCATCCGTGCGTTCCTGCCTGGTTCCCTGGTTGATGTCCGCCCAGTGCGCGACACCACCCACCTGGAAGGTAAAGAGCTCGAATTCAAGGTCATCAAACTCGACCAGAAACGCAACAACGTTGTCGTTTCCCGTCGCAGCGTCCTCGAAGCCGAGAACTCCGCCGAGCGCGAAGCTCTGCTGGAATCCCTGCAGGAAGGTCAGCAAGTCAAAGGTATCGTCAAGAACCTCACCGATTACGGCGCATTCGTCGATCTGGGTGGCGTCGATGGCCTGCTGCACATTACCGACATGGCCTGGAAGCGTATCAAGCACCCATCGGAAATCGTCAACGTTGGCGACGAGATCGATGTCAAGGTTCTGAAATACGATCGCGAGCGTAACCGCGTATCCCTGGGCCTGAAGCAACTGGGCGAAGATCCATGGGTCGCTATCAAAGCCCGTTACCCAGAAAGCACTCGCGTAATGGCCCGTGTTACCAACCTGACCGACTACGGCTGCTTCGCTGAGCTGGAAGAAGGCGTTGAAGGTCTGGTGCACGTTTCCGAAATGGACTGGACCAACAAGAACATCCACCCTTCGAAAGTCGTGCAAGTCGGCGACGAAGTGGAAGTCATGGTTCTGGACATCGACGAAGAGCGTCGTCGCATCTCCCTGGGCATCAAGCAGTGCAAGTCGAACCCATGGGAAGACTTCTCTGGCCAGTTCAACAAGGGCGACAAGATCTCCGGCACCATCAAGTCGATCACCGATTTCGGTATCTTCATTGGTCTGGACGGCGGCATCGACGGTCTGGTTCACCTGTCCGACATCTCCTGGAACGAAGTGGGCGAAGAAGCCGTACGTCGTTTCAAGAAGGGCGACGAGCTTGACACCGTCATCCTGTCGGTAGATCCAGAGCGTGAGCGTATCTCCCTGGGTATCAAGCAACTGGAAGACGATCCGTTCTCCAACTACGTTGCTGTCAACGACAAAGGCGCTATCGTCAAAGGTATCGTTAAAGAAGTTGACGCCAAGGGCGCTATCATCACCCTGGCCGACGACATCGAAGCTACTCTGAAAGCTTCTGAAATCAGCCGTGACCGCGTTGAAGACGCGCGCAACGTTCTGAAAGAAGGCGAAGAAGTAGAAGCCAAGATCATCTCCGTCGACCGCAAGTCGCGCGTGATCCAGCTGTCGGTCAAGTCGAAAGACGTTGAAGACGAGAAAGAAGCAATCCAAAGCCTGCGCGACAAGCCAGCTGCTTCGGACATCGCTGCAGGCCCAACCACTCTGGGTGACCTGCTGCGTGCTCAAATGGAAAAACAGAACTAAGTTCTGATTTACCATTCAAAAAAGGGGCGACTTAGGTCGCCCCTTTTTTTTCGCAATTTTTTTACACCATTAATGAGAGCCTGCGTCAGTCATGCTCGCAGTAATTTTTTGAAGGTTCGTATTCACGGTATAAGGCAAGCAACATGAAGATTGCAGTTCCCCTGGTCATCGCCCTTATGGCGTTCGCCACTCTTTCTGGATGCAGCACCGCATCGGTCAAGGCGCATTCGATGGGTAACGTGCGGGGCTTTGTCGTCAATTGCTCTGGCATGACCACTGATTGGGATTCCTGTTACACCAAGGCGCAGGATGTCTGCACTCATGGATATAAAACAATCTCCAAGACCACGGACGTCAAGGAAGAGGAGGGCGACAGTTTTATGGGTTTCAGCCCGGGTCGTTATAGCCGCACGATGGTCATCGCCTGCAAAGCCCCTACCGATACGTAATATTGCCCAGAATTCCAGTGTGGGAGTGGGCTCTGCCCGCGAAGCTTTTAAGGGCTTAGCCAAAGGGCGCCCAAGCCCGTATTCGACCGCCAGTCAGTGCCACCATTGACGGTCCCATCCCAGTTGTCTTTGATAAACCTCGTGCCAGAGCGTTCCGGGGGACAACAGGATGAAAGCCACGGGCATCGTAAAATGGTTTCGCGCCGAGACCGGCTACGGCTTCATCCAGCAGGATGGTGGCGTGGACATCTTCGTCCATGTTCAGGCCATCCAGGGCGACGGCTACAAGACTCTCAGGGAAGGCCAGCGGGTCACCTTCGAGATCGAAGACGGTCCCAACGGCCCGCACGCGAGCAAAGTGCAAGTGTTGGCAAGCTGAATGCATGCAAGCCAGAGTGCGGCGTCGATGTGACTGGATTCCGCCACCCAGACGCCTCGCTGCGTGTATGACCATCTTCCACTCGAGTAAAGCGGCCGCATTATGACCCCTTGTACTGACCCTGCCACCTGTCTGCGTTTGGCGCCCAACATGCTCGGCCGCGATTTTGTCGTGGGGGATGTGCATGGTCATTTCGAATTGCTTGAAGCCTTCATGCGTATTGTCGATTTCGATACCGACGCCGACCGTTTATTGGCGGTGGGTGACCTGATCGACCGCGGTCCGGCCTCTCATCAGGTACTGCAATGGCTCGAGCGCTCTTGGTTCTATTCAGTCCGTGGCAACCACGAGCAAATGATCCTCGACCACGACCTAGGCACCGGCTCCGTGGAAAAACACCGCAACAACGGCGGTGCCTGGTACCACGATGCCGAGACCGAGTTGCGCCAAGCCATCGCCCTGCGCCTGCAGCAGTTGCCCTTCGCCCTCGATGTGGAAACGGCCCGCGGCCGCTTCGGTGTCGTTCATGCCGAGCCGCCATTGCTGCCGGGCCAGCACCATTGGGAAGAAATCCTCATGAACCTGGCGGGCGAGCAGGGCGGCGACGTCCAGCAACTGACTCAGCGCCAGGTGCTGTATTCGCGCAGCCGCATCAATAACCGTGACAAGTCGCCGATTACCGGTGTCGATACTGTCTACGTCGGTCATACCAGCGTCCCATCTCCCACCCGTCTGGGCAACGTGGTGTACCTCGACACCGGTTGTTCGTGGCCAGACGGCCATCTCAGCGCGATCGAAGTCGCCACCGGCAAAGTGATCACCCTCGAATACGGCGCGGCCTGACGGGTGGTGCTCAGTTCAGGACGAACCAGCACACCGACAGACTGAATGACGAGAGCAGGCTGCCATGCAGCAACATCGCCGGCCAACGCTGCTTGAAGGCTGCCAGCGCGGTATCCTGATAGAACTGCCGAGCCCGATCATCCGATACGCCCAGCGCCCGAAACCTGCTCGCCTTCGCCAACGTCGCACTGCGTGTGAGATTGAACTGCGACGCCACCGCCGCCGCAAAACAGCCCAGATCAACCAGTACATTGCCTATTTCCACGACCTCAGATCGGCACAATCCTACAAACTCCGCGCGGCCCGATCCTCCCCATTTGGTACCCCGACAGATACACGTGGTGCGCTGACTGGTCAGGGGGCGGTGTTGCCCTTGTAGCGAGGCAGCTTGCCTCGGAATGATATTTGAGGCCTTACAAATGGGCCGGATGAAATTTTTTCTGCGGCCAGGCCAATCGGTGCAGGTCGTTGATAAATCCACCAAAACCGTGCATTGAGCGGCCCTGCCATAGTGCATCCGCCATAAAATGCCCCCCTACCTGCCATATTCCTGCAAAAAAACTCTGGGCCACTAAAACTTTTCCACAGAAGTCAAGACTCAGGCTGTTCAAATCCGCCGGGTCATGCTAAAACCTTCACAGCGGTTATCTAGCTGCTTGATACAGAAGGGAAAAATATGACGAAGTCGGAACTGATCGAACGTATTGTCACCCATCAAGGTCTACTCTCATCCAAGGATGTGGAGCTGGCCATCAAGACCATGCTTGAACAGATGTCCCAGTGCCTGGCCACCGGTGACCGGATCGAGATTCGCGGCTTTGGCAGCTTTTCGCTGCACTACCGCGCGCCGCGAGTGGGGCGTAATCCCAAGACTGGCCAGTCGGTCAGCCTCGATGGCAAATTCGTTCCGCATTTCAAGCCGGGCAAGGAGCTCCGCGATCGCGTCAACGAGGATGAAGAGCTCGCATAAGCGTTGCCTCTTCAGGCTTCAATACTGAGGAGAGCAATATGCGCAATGTAAAAAAACTGCTGCTGGTACTCATCGTGCTGGCCGTTGTCGCAGTCACCCTTCTATTCGTGCTCGAGAACCAGCAGGCGGTAGCGTTGGCCTTTCTCGGCTGGGCTGGCCCGCAGTTGCCGGTGTCGGTACTCGTCATATTGGCGTTCCTTCTAGGCCTGATCATCGGCCCGCTGCTCGGTACTTATGTGGCCCATCGCAGCAAGCGCAAGTTTCGGCGTGAGCTTAAACGCCAACGTGCTGTTTCCACCCCCACCGCATAGAACCGCCTACCCCAGTAGGGAGGGGGCTTGCCCCCGAAACATCGTTCTGCCCCACCAGATCGACTGGGCTTGCCCCTAATCGGGGGGCGAGCCCCCCTTCGCTACATTGAAAAAATCCCCATTGCACAACGCACTGATTATTATTTTCGCGGTCCTATCCCCGGCGCCTGTGAAATCACGATCGTCATCCCGATCCGCTACGCTCCCCGGAGCCAGCAACCAGCGCTATCTATCGAGGGATGCCCACATCTGCACTTTCGGCCACCAGAGCGAGTGAACGCCATGAATTCTCCTATCCAGACCCGTTGCTTCAAGGCCTACGACATCCGCGGCCAGGTCCCGGCCGATCTTAACGACGACATCGCCTACCGCATTGGTCGCGCGCTGGTCTCCGAGTTGCACGGCAAAACCTACGTGGTGGGCCGCGACATGCGTCTCGAAAGCCCAGGCCTTGCCGCCGCCCTCATCAAGGGCCTCACCGAAGCCGGTGCAGACGTCCTTGACCTGGGACTGTGCGGCACTGAAGAAGTCTACTTCGGCACCAGCCACCTCAAGGCCGACGGCGGCATCATGATCACCGCCAGCCACAACCCCAAGGGTTACAACGGCATGAAGCTGGTGCGCGAGCACTCCAAGCCCATCAGCGGCGACACCGGCCTGGAAGCCATCCGCGTTCGTGTTGAAGCCGGCGACTTCGCCGACAAAGCTGCCGCGCCCGGCAAGGTCATCGAAGCCTTCGACAAGACCGCCTACATCGACCACCTGCTCACCTACATCGACGTCAAAACCCTCAAGCCCCTCAAAGTTCTAGCCGACCCCGGTAACGGCGCCGTCGGACCGACTCTCGAGTTGCTGAAGAAAAAATTGCCACTGGAACTGATCGTCATCAACGGCGAACCTGATGGCAACTTCCCAAATGGCGTCCCCAATCCGCTGTTACCAGAGAACCGTGCACTGACCCGCGACGCTTTGCTCGAGCACGGTGCCGATCTGGGCATTGCCTGGGATGGCGACTTCGACCGCTGCTTCTTCTTTGATGGAAAAGGCCGCTTCATTGAAGGCTACTATCTGGTCGGCCTGCTCGCCGAGATGCTGCTCAAGAAACACCCTGGCAGCAAGATCATCCACGACCCACGGCTGACCTGGAACACCATCGAGCAGGTCGAAGCGGCCGGTGGCGTTGCCATTCAGAGCAAGACCGGACACGCCTTCATCAAGGAGCGCATGCGCCTGGAAGACGCCGTGTATGGCGGCGAGATGAGCGCGCATCACTACTTCCGCGATTTCGCCTACTGCGACAGTGGCAATATCCCGTGGTTGCTGGTGACGGAGTTGATGAGCGTCACCGGGAAATCGCTGGCACAGCTGGTGGATGAGCGGATCGAGGCATTCCCGTGCAGCGGCGAGATTAACTATAAAGTCGATGACGTGAAGGGCTCGATCGAGAAGATTCTGGCGCACTACACGGCTCAGCAGCCCCACGTGGATCGTACGGATGGGATCAGTGTGGAATTCGGGGAGTGGCGGTTTAGCTTGCGGGGGTCGAATACGGAGCCTTTGTTGCGGCTGAATGTGGAGAGTCGTGGGGATGAGGAGCTGGTCGCTGCTAAGGTCAAAGAGATCGAGGGGTTGATTGGTGGTGACGCGGCGAGTCACTAGTGCTCCCTAGATTATAAGAATATGTTACTCGTATGGCTGATATGAAAACCGGTTTCAAAATCGAAACTGCGGATTGTTTCCTACAGCTATCTCGGCAAAAGCCCCTTTTCAGGGGCTTCTGTCGTTTTATCGATCGGTGCAAAAACTATCACGTGGAGGCGTGTGATGTTGATTTGATATCACGCTCCATTCTACGTAGGGAGCTTTGAGTACTGGACGAGAGCCATCAAACCATCGAAAATCGCGAAGTACTTTGTGTCTCCAGTGAAAATTCGTAATCAGCATTCCTTTAATCGATTATGGTGAAAATTCCCCCGAATCCTCAGCGGAACTGGGGTTATGGAACAAGATGTGTCATCTCAGAAGGCAGCATCAGGCGAGCTGGCCTTATCTTATCGGTCATTGCCCCGATGCACTTACGCTGAGATGATTTTTAGCTGATGTCTGTACGACCGTTCGCGATTTCATCAACCAAGCGACGTTCGGGTAGGCTTATCGCCCCCGTCGGGGTAAATTTCCCGATCCTAATCAATGGTGTCGTCTCAAAGTGAAGATTCTCGTTACCGGCGGAGCCGGTTTTATCGGCTCAGCTGTCATTCGTCACATCATCGGCAACACCGATGACTCTGCGATCAACCTCGACAAGTTGACTTATGCGGGCAACCTCGAATCCCTTCAAGGCGCCGAACGAAGCCCTCGTTACGCTTTCGAGCGTGTCGATATTTGCGACCGTGTCGCCTTGGACCGTGTGTTCCATGAGCACCAGCCTGATGCTGTGATGCACCTCGCGGCGGAATCGCATGTCGACCGATCCATCACTGGTCCTTCGGACTTCATCGAAACCAATATCATAGGCACCTACACGCTGCTTGAATCAGCGCGGGCTTATTGGTCCGCGCTCGACGAAGAAAAACGCGGCGCGTTCCGTTTCCACCACATCTCCACCGATGAGGTATATGGCGACCTCGAAGGTCCCGAAGACTTGTTCACGGAAACTACTCCCTATGCTCCGAGCTCACCGTACTCCGCGAGCAAAGCGAGTTCCGACCACTTGGTACGCGCTTGGGCTCGGACCTACGGTCTGCCAACTTTGGTCACCAACTGCTCCAATAATTACGGTCCGTGCCACTTTCCCGAGAAGCTGATTCCGCTGATCATCCTCAATGCCTTGGAAGGCAATCCGTTGCCTATCTACGGCAAAGGCGATCAGGTACGCGATTGGCTGTATGTTGAAGACCATGCCCGAGCACTTTATAAAGTGGTAACCGAAGGTGCGGTAGGGCAGACGTATAACATCGGTGGTCATAACGAAAAGCAGAACATCGAGGTGGTCCGCAGCGTTTGTGCGTTGCTCGATGAGTTGCTCCCCGAATCTCCATCTGCCCCGCACTTCAATCTGATTACCCACGTGTCTGATCGCCCCGGCCATGATTTGCGTTACGCCATTGATGCCAGCAAGATCCAGCGCGAACTGGGGTGGAGGCCTGAGGAAACTTTCGATTCGGGCATTCGCAAAACTGTTGAGTGGTACCTTGGCAATCCAGAGTGGGTCGCTCACGTAAAGAGCGGCAGCTATCAGCAGTGGCTTAATACCAACTACTCGACACGTAAAGAGAGCGCATGAAGATTTTACTGTTTGGCAAAAATGGTCAAGTCGGGTGGGAGCTGCAACGAGCTCTTGAGCCACTGGGTGAAGTCATTGCCATAGACCGGCGTTCCGCAGAGTACTGCGGCGACCTTGCTGACCTTGATGGTCTGCGCGCGACCGTGAGAGCGATCAAACCGGATGTGATTGTCAATGCGGCGGCCTACACCGCGGTCGACAAGGCTGAAAGCGAACAAGGCGCCGCGCAATTGATCAATGCCGATGCCGTGCAAGTCTTGGCTGAGGAAGCGGCAGCATCGGGTGCCTGGCTGGTTCACTACTCCACGGACTACGTGTTCGATGGTACGGGTGACGCCCCTTGGACAGAAAGCTCGAAGGTGTCGCCAGTCAATGTATACGGTGCGAGCAAGTTGGCCGGAGAGCAAGCGATCACGGCATCCGGCTGCAAGCATCTGATCTTCAGAACCAGCTGGGTATACGGCGTTCGCGGCAACAATTTTGCCAAGACCATGTTGCGGCTGGCCAAGGATCGCGACACTCTCAACGTAATCGCTGATCAGATCGGCGCGCCTACAGGCGCTGAATTGCTAGCCGACGTAGTCGCTCATGCAATTATCAAAGCCCAGGCGGACTCCAGCGTAAGCGGTATCTACCATTTGGCACCGGCGGGCGAGGTATCGTGGCATGGCTATGCCCAATTCGTGATCGACTTCGTAAAGGCACAAGGTGAGAACCTGACTGTAAACTCATTGTTGCCGATCCCGACCACAGCATATCCAACGCCAGCCGCCCGGCCTTTGAACTCTCGTATGGACACGCAGAAATTGCGTGACACCTTTTCCCTGCACTTGCCGGATTGGCAGCGCGGTGTAACCCGTATGCTCATGGAAGTTTTACACAAATGAATACTGTTAAACGTAAAGGTATCATCCTCGCCGGTGGGTCCGGTACTCGGCTGCATCCATTGACCTTAGGTGTGTCTAAGCAGATGCTACCTGTGTATGACAAACCGATGATTTTTTATCCATTGTCGGTATTAATGCTCGCAGGTATGCGTGAGATTTTAATTATTTCCACTCCAGACGATCTACCTAGTTTCAAAAAGTTGTTGGGAGATGGAAGCCAGTACGGTATTGAACTTACTTACGCTGAGCAGCCTAGTCCAGATGGCTTGGCACAGGCGTTTATAATTGGTGAAGATTTTATTGGCTCAGATCATTGCTGTTTGATCTTGGGAGATAATATTTTTTATGGACAACATTTTTCTGAAAATTTAGCTGCGGCTAATCTTAAGGATAGTGGTGCAACTATTTTTGGTTACCATGTAGCAGATCCTGAGCGATTCGGTATTGTAGAATTTGATGAATCAGGCAACGCTCTGAGTATTGAGGAAAAACCAACATCTCCTAAGTCCAGCTATGCGGTCACTGGCTTGTATTTCTATGACAATCAGGTGATAGAAATCGCAAAGAGTATCAAACCTTCTATTCGCGGTGAACTAGAAATAACAGACATAAATAAAGCCTATCTACAAAGGAAAAACTTATCAGTCGAAATGCTTGGGCGGGGTTTTGCCTGGCTCGACACGGGAACACATGAGTCGCTACTTGAGGCTAGTCATTTTGTTCATACCATAGAACACAGACAGGGCTTAAAAGTCGCATGTTTGGAAGAAATAGCCTATCACGCGGGTTGGATTACAGCTGAACATCTTGCCGAGCAGGCAAATCGTTTGAAAAAAACAGGTTACGGTCAATATCTGCGGAAAGTGCTGAACGATGAAATTTGAAGTAAAAAAATTTAAATTAAAGCCTAGTACTGATAGCTGAAAATGCAGTCAGGCCCGTTATACCGCTTTGCTGTCCCGACAGTTCAGATGTCTTTGCAGATCACAAAGCGGCTATGTAGCTTAATGTAGATAGCCAGTTAAGGCGACGCTGATATGAAAATAGTGCAAATGGATATACCAGAAGTCTTACTGATTGAGCCCAAGATCTTTGGAGATGACAGAGGTTTTTTTTTCGAGAGCTTTAATCAGCGTGATTTTGAGGCTGCGGTTGGCCGCCCAGTGAATTTTGTTCAGGATAATCACTCGGGCTCAGTACAAGGTGTATTGCGTGGGCTGCATTATCAACTGAATAATCCCCAAGGTAAGCTCGTCCGGATCTGTTCAGGCGAGGTTTACGACGTTGCCGTCGATATGCGTAAAGACTCAGCTACTTTTGGTAAGTGGGTCGGAGTATATTTGAGCGCAGAGAATAAAAAGCAGCTATGGATTCCTGAAGGGTTCGCGCATGGATTCTTGGTAATTAGTGAAGTTGCAGAGTTTTTGTATAAGACGACTAACTACTATGATCCGTCATCTGAGCGATCGGTTGCTTGGAATGATCCAGATCTAAATATTGCCTGGCCAGTCGGCATCACGCCTACTTTATCGGCAAAAGACCAAGCTGCACGCTCACTAGATGCTGCTGATTATTTTTAATTTTGGACAAAAATGTGGGCAATAATTGAGTGCTTATTCAAATGAAAGAAGGCATAAAAGACTTAGTAACCGGGCTTAAACGCCGAGATATATGGTTATACTTCGCGCTTAGCGATACAAAAGCTCGGTATGCGCGAAGTACATTGGGTCCTTGGTGGATTACGCTTGGCACCGCATTAGGAGTTATTGGGCTCGGTTTGGTTTGGAGCGCAGTAATGAATATTGATCTAAGTAAAATGTTGCCCAATCTAGCTGTAGGACTTGTACTTTGGTTTATGATTTCAGGAATAATTTCTGAATCTTCCGGTTGCTTCAGCAATCAAGCTCCGATTATTCGAAACTATCCGTTGCCGTTATCGTTACATCTCCTAAAACTGATGTCCAGGCACCTTATAAATTTCGCGCACAATATATCTATAATTATTGTGGTTTTTATAATTTATGGCTTTCCTACGTGGCAAAATTTGCTCACAGCGCTCCTTGGCTTTTTGATTGTGTTAATCAACTTAAGCTGGATCTCGCTTCTGATTGCCACTGTGGGCGCACGTTTTAGAGATCTGGGTCCATCTATTGACGCCCTAATGCCTGTCTTGTTTTTTTTAACACCTATATTGTATAAAAAATCAGACGTAGTATCTGCGGCAGCGTGGTTTGATTTTAATCCGATTGCGACGTTATTCTCGTTGGTAAAAAATCCGCTGTTATCGCTTCCTATAGCCGAGTTTGATTACTGGAGTATGGTCATCTTAGCGGTGGTTGGATGGGGAGTGGTATTGGCCATTTTCGGTCGGTATAAAAAACAAATTGTATTTTGGATTTGATATGGCTTCTATTTCGCTGAATGACGTTTCCCTGACCTTCCCGGTTATAACTGAGTCGGGTGGTTCTCTGCGCAAGAAGTTGGTCAAAATGACGACGGGCGGCGCTATATCTAATGATAATAGCAACACTGTATTGATTAATGCTTTAAGGAATATCAACCTCGATCTGCGAGAAGGGGATAGGGTCGGGCTAATCGGTCATAACGGATCGGGTAAAAGCACGCTTCTACGTACACTCGCTGGTATTTATGCTCCTACCTCAGGGGAGGTAAAAGTGAGCGGCAGTGTCCGAGCTCTATTCGAACTGGGCGTTGGCACTGACCATGAATTGACTGGTCGCGCTAATATAGCTCGCCTCGCGCGTTTGTACGGCTACCCACTCGATCAGATAGAAGCAGATATGGGATCGATAGAGGAGTTCTCGGGGCTGGGCGGATACTTAGATCTCCCAATCCGCACGTACTCATCAGGTATGCAGTTACGATTGATCTTCGCGATCTCGACGCTTTATCCCTGCGACATACTTTTAATCGATGAGGTTTTTGGCGTCGGTGATGAAGCTTTCCAAATCAAAGCTAAAGAGCGAATGGAGAGCATGATGGCCAGCTCAAAAATAGTGGTGCTTGCTTCCCATTCGAAGGAATTGATTAAAAAGTTCTGTAATAAAACAATCACGCTAGATACAGGCGGTATCGCCAAGATTTCTGCAATAGGGGAATATGAATGAGTAAGGCGGCGATTTTAAGAATTACCAAAGCTGTAGCTTTCGAAGCATTCGGCGCTTATGCGTGTCGGTTAGCATTGGCGACTTTTCGAGAAGGCAAGACACCAGCGAACCTTACAGGTAGAGTAAAACTAGCTTATTATAGTCTGAAGGCTATGGACAAGATTATTCCAATGGCTGCGATGATGCGTGATCAGGAAAAATCTGAGATTGAGCGACCGCAAGTTTACGATGAACACTTGCTTAACCTAATGGTCAACCGCGCTTACGACCTTCCTGAAGTTATAGTTGATCCAAACGCACCTAAACGTATTAACGTTTTAGTGCCGGCGTTTACGATTAACACAATTTCAGCGGGTTTCTTTGGTGTTTTTAACGTTGCTCTATTTATAAAACAGCAAGGATTTGCTGTTCGCTTAGTTTTGTTTGATAACTTTTATTACGTTGAAGAAGAATTTCGTAACGCATTGAAAAAATTTCCATCTATGGAAAATCTGTTTGATGAGTTGGAGATTGAGTATATCGGTTCGCGAGCGACACCGTTGGTAGTTTCGCCTCAGGATAATTGCGTAGCTACTGTTTGGTACAGTGCTTACTTCGCAGATAAAATTGCAAACGCCACCGGGAGCAAACCATTCATTTATCTAATTCAAGATTTTGAAGCAGCCTTTTATCCATTCAACAGTTCTTATTGTATTTCGCGCAATTCATATGATTTCAAATACCATACACTTGCTTCTTCTGCGGCCTTGCTCGAATTTTTGAAGAAAAATAAAATTATATCGGATAGCCCTGAATTTAAAACTATCAGTTTTGATAACGCTTATTCATCCTCGATATACGAGGAAGAAGAATTCAAAGTCAAGAAACTATCCCGCAAGAAGCGTTTCGTGTTTTATAGTCGACCAGCAGTAAATCGTAATATGTTTGAGATGGCAGCTCTCGCACTGATTGATGCCTATAAAAAAGGGGCCTTCTCAGCTGATGATTGGGAGTTTTACGGTATGGGTATAGGTAATACTACCGTGCAACTTGCTGAAGGGATTGAAGTAAAACAATTACCTAGAATGCCTCTCGATGAATACGAGGCGATTACAAAAACTTTTGACTTGTGCTTGACTCTCATGTCATCACCTCACCCGAGCTTAATTCCAATGGATTTGGCTGCCTCTGGCGCGATCGTGGTTACAAATACGTTTGAAACCAAGACCCCTGAGTATTTGATTAATATATCTTCAAATATTATCCCTGCCCATCCTGGACTGCATGAACTCTCCGCTGCATTGATGGTCGGAGTACAGAAGACGAATGATGTCGCATCCCGCTATTCAGGATCGAAATTGAACTGGCCTAAATCATGGGATGAGACATGGTCAGATGAGCATCGAAAATTCATAATAGAGGCTCTGAGTAATGAGTAATTCCAAAAATTTTGAAGAGCTCTTGCGAGTGGCCGGCGAAGAGTTCGAGTGTGATAAAGTTGTACCGCACAACTATCATAAATACTATGCTTCTCATCTTGAGGAGTACACTGGTCGTTCGTTCAAGCTCTTAGAGATTGGTATTGGGGGGGAGGGGCGTGAGATAGGCGGTGCTTCATTAAAGCTATGGGAGCGTGCGTTTCCTCAAGCTGAAATACATGGGTTGGATATTTTCCCCAAAACCGAGCTTGATACTCAAAATATTAAAACTCATATTGTGGATCAAGGAGATCCTCAAGCACTTATTGAGTTTGTCAGCCAGTATGGTCCATTTGATATTATTATCGACGATGGTAGTCATAAGCGTTCAGATCAACTAACTAGTTTGTTTGGGCTCATTGGTGCTGTTATACCTGGGGGCTATTATATACTGGAGGATTATTTTACCTCTTATTGGCCAGTTTACGATGGCTCGACGTTGGCTAAAGATTTTCTAGACACGCCAGTTCGTTGGTTGAAGCAGTCCATCGACATCATAAATCGTAATAATATGCTTTCAGAGGATATGCGTTCTACTGTGCCGGATTGGCAGATAGATGAATTACACGTTTATCCTGGTGTGGCTTTCCTCCGTAAAGGTCTCTCGCAAAATCGTACTGAGATACCAGAGGGTGATTTTACCAGTAATCAAATCGAACTCGATGACCTACGGTATGGACAGTATAAGAACATGTTCCTATCGTACGCTCAGGACCCCACAAGTAATTTGAATTTGCTAATAAAGCTGAAAGAGGAAATAGATGCAAAAATCAGCACGCTGGTTGTAAAGTCGCAGATATGAACGCTATGAGTCTGTGTTATTTTAGCTTTCGCTAGGGTTCTTGCCGGGATTAAATAAACCTCCCTATCATGGGAGGTTTTTTATTGAATAGCACGGTTGCTGTTTGGAGCAGTCTTGAGATGAAGGAAGTGTTGAGGGATATACCTTTATGGGCTAATTGGTTTGGAAGGCATTAACAGAGTCTTTTTGCTTTTCGCCAAATCTTCTTCCAAATTTCCGCATGGGCGTTTCGATAATCCTATAGTTAAGTTCTGCAATAATAAAAATCCCCACAAATGTTCCCGCAGCTAATGCCAGATTAAATTCATTATGAGTAATGGGCGCTTGAAACTCAATATTTAGACCGGAAGCTCGAAACGCTACTTCGTTTATAAGGTAATAAATAGGGAAGTGCAACAGGTAGATGGAGAAGGATCGGCTCCCTATCCAGAGAAATGGTATAGTCAACCTGGTTTTTCGGAAGAGAAAACCTTTGTCAAAAGACGCCAATAATACTAGCGCGGCGCTCGTTAAAGCGATTCCTCCGGCACTAAAGTAGAAACCACTTCTTGGTATGGCTGAAAGCAAAATTATCAGGGTAAATGAAAATATAGTTCTACGTTTATACTTTGATTCTATAACTTTTGAGAGTTTGACGTAAGTGTTTGTTGTTGAGAAATATGCTAGTAGAACCCCTGCCAAGATAGCATCTGTTCTAAAAAACCATAATGCACCTCCTAGGGTCTGCTCCCACGGCATGCGGTGAAGAGGTAGCTGAATAAGTACCAGTAATGATATTGTCCAGATAAATGTTTTTCTGGGTAAGAGTAATAGGATGGGCAGAGCAAAGTAAAATTGCTCTTCGAGTGAAAGGCTCCAATACACTGGGTTAGGACCACAAGAAGATTTTCCAATCACGCATTCGAAAATGTGGAAGTTTGAGAAATTAAAAATTGCTGCGATAGAGTCTTTAATGTTAGGGTCTAACGGTCCAAATCCTCCTGATTTATTAAAGTAGACAGTCGCCAGCAACCATATGCCCACCCACAACAGAAGTGTTGGTGCTATACGAAAGAATCTCCGTACCCAAAATCGCCAAGTCTCTAACCAATGCTCTTTAAGTGTCAGGTCGTTCCAAGATCGAAACATACGCTTCGATATGACAAACCCAGATATGCAAAAGAATAGATCCACTCCGCCCCAGTATGGGTTGTTGATGTTGACAAATATCCAAGCGTCTTTAGATGGCATGAGCAGCATGCCCAAATGCTGGAAGAGGGTAAAAATAATCGCGACAGCGCGGAGTAATTCAATTTCTTCAACTCTTTTTAGCATGCTCGTCTATCCTTTGGTCGCATTTCATAGTTGCCATTCTACTGCTCGGTTGGTCAGAAATGAAAAAGCCACTCGATTTGTCCTACTTTAATAACTGAATTAGCGCCTTGGGTACCTTAGCAAGACGCTTTGTTCACAGTCAATATATTGTGCAGTTTTGCTTGATTTTTTTGATGACGGGTGGTTTGTAAAAATTCAACAAGAGGTTGTGCCTGTAGCGTCCTAAATAATTTCGGATGATAGCATTTATGGCTCTGAGGGTAGTGCAGGGAGAATAATTGATGGCATAATTACGCTTGAATAGTTGAAGTCGATATTTCTGACCCATGCATTGGGTACGAGCCAGATTTCGTACAGCAGTTACCGGACTTGACAACACATGATCGAATCATTTCTATTAGCTTCCGTGGTGCTTTGCGCTTTTCTAACAGGTGTCTTGCGTCACTACGCACTGTCGCGAAATTTGCTTGACCTGCCAAATCACAGAAGTTCTCACTCGGTCCCTACTCCGCGAGGCGGAGGTGTAGCTATCGTCCTGACTACGCTTATAGGGATTGCTGTTCTCACTAGCGTTGGGGATGTCTCTCTTCCGCTTTGTATGGCAATGGTGCTAGGCGGTGGTGCGGTCGCGTTAGTAGGCTTCCTAGATGATCACGGGCATATTGCTGCGCGCGTTAGATTATTGATTCATTTCATCTCTGCTGCGGTGATATTGCTACTTCTTTCTGGGCTGGCACCTATCCAGGTAGGACCCATAGCTATAACGTCTTTGATTCTCAGGAATACATTCGCGATACTCTATCTTGTATGGCTCCTAAATCTGTTCAACTTCATGGATGGCATCGATGGCATAGCCAGTGTCCAGGTTGTCACTACCTGTGCGAGCGCTTCCCTCTTGTTCTATCTCTCTGGCAATCATGCACTCATTTCGGCCACACTGCTGTTGGCGTCGGCCACGTTTGGGTTTTTTATATGGAATTTCCCTCCCGCCAAGATATTCATGGGAGATGCCGGCAGTGGCTTTATCGGTATTGCCATTGGCGTCCTTTCCATCGCTTCATCTTGGGAGGCCCCTGCCTATTTTTGGGCTTGGTGCATTCTTCTTGGGGTGTTCATCGTAGACGCCTCTTACACCCTGATGCGAAGACTTCTTGGGGGGGCGAAAATTTACGAAGCTCATCGCAGCCATGCCTATCAGATTGCCGCGCGACGCTTCGGTGCGCATTTGCCTGTCACGATAGTAGTCGGCCTGATCAATGTTTTTTGGCTGCTGCCCTTGGCGGCATCAGTAGTATTGCTTGGCCTAAATGGAGCACTGGGAGCACTGATCGCTTACTCCCCCTTACTTGCTATAGCGGTTAGCTGCAATGCTGGCTCGGATAGAACATAACGTATAGCTCTAGGAACTACCCCATCGACCTTAGAGTTCGGCCTTGAATGCCGTTGCAGCTATTGATAATCCCTCTTCCAAGCTCACTGGAGGGCACCAGTTTAACCGAATGCAAGTATGGTCTATATCCAATCGGAGTGAATTGCAGAGCCGGTTAGCAATGGCACTTTTCCCTATCATGACGCAAGTCAATGTCAGTAGTGATGCGGGCACCGGCACCAATATGCATTGGCGTCCAAGTAATCTGCCCATGTTTCGCAACAGCTCACTGGTTGATATATCTCTCCCGTCGCTAGCAAGAAACGTTTCGCCTCCAGCGTTTGGATGGACGCAACACACGACTAGTAAATCGATCAGATTGGCGATGGCCAATAAGCTGCGCTGGTTGTTGATAGCTCCTAAAGGTAGCGGTATACCTTTTGTTAGCCACTTCATCATTTCTCTGAAATTAGCTTTAACTCCAGGTCCGTAAACCAAGGGAGGTCGAATGACTACAACTTGCATGCCCGTTCTTTTCTCAATATCTCGCAGAGCTACCTCAGCCTCCAGTTTCGAGATTCCGTACTCGTCTTTAGGGTCGGGTATATCAAACGCGTTAAATGCCCGGCCTGGTGCGGTTTCTTCGCCATTTACCTTGATCGAGCTTAAGAATATGAAACGTTTCACGCCTCCATTCGCTGCCGCGTTGGCTAGCGCAACGGTTCCTATGACATTTGCTTCGCGGTACGCAGCTAATTTGTCCAAGGCAAGGTCGTCCATCACATGAACCCTTGCGGCCGTGTGGACTACCACGTCGATATCTTCGAGAGCAGGTATTACGGCAAGGTCGAGTAAGTCATGTTTGCGATGTTCTATACCCTCTTGCGAGCCAGTCGATTTTCTCGACGCCGTGACGATCCTATATCCCTCTTTATTTTTCAATTCCGCAGCGAGTGCTTGCCCTATAAAACCGCTGGCGCCCGTGATCAATACATTCAACTTTACCGGCATTTCGCACTTGCCTCCACGACAGCGGTGAAGACACATAATATCCCGAACAAGAATTGGTCCTTTCGGCGGCGTCGACAATGTTTGGCCTGCAACCCTAAGCGAAGGAAATCTATGCCTCGGAGCGACCTCCAACTTGGACGCGCCGAGACGTCTCTATCGTTATCCACTAATCGTTGAATCAGCTTTACTTGTCCGAACCACCAGCCATTTCGTATCGTTCGGTAGCGACTAACCAGCGCTGAGACGCCTACGTTAGCACCCACTTGGTTATGATGATGCTGCCGATAGTCCAAACCTGGAGTTTTGTCTATGTGCCATTCATATCCATGACTTCGTGCCAACGCGTAAATGTACCAATCGTGTAGGGTGATGTCCTGTAGACTAATCCAATCTTCCCGTACCTTAAGCTGAAGGTGTTCTGCGAAATGTCGTTTAAGGACGTAAGTGCATCCGGGACCAGCGGCTTCAAAATAATGATCCCATCTGACTTGGTTCTGAGCTTTGTCTAGCAATTGTCTCCGTCCATCCGGCCAGAACGCCGTGACGTTACTGGAGTAGGCGGATGCTGTTGTACCGCTCAGTAAGCTAGCCGCCCGTTCAAGTTTGTCCGCGTGCCATCGGTCGTCCTGATCTGCCAACGCTACGAAATCAAACGATGTAAAGTCCACATTGCGGATGAGGTGAAAAAAATTGCGCGCGGCTCCACCACAGGCTTCCTTCGGCGGCAGCACGGTCACATTTGGATATTTTTCAGCATAAGCTTCACACCAAACATCAGTGCCATCAGTTGACGCGTCGACGCTGATGAATACGTGCGGATACACGCCTATCTGCGTTTGGATTGACTCAAGTTGTTCGTCGATCCACAGCATTCCGTTGTAAGCGGCGAGTAGTACAGCGATCTTTGGCCGGGGAGCCTGCATAGTCAAGCCTGTTTCAATGGACGTGTCGAGGGGAACTCAGACCCTTTTCAGAACTACCGCAACATAAAGACTGATTGTGCCCGCGCGAGTTTGACGATAAAAACCTGCAGTCCTGAGAAACTTTAACCTGCCAAAAATGTTGGAAGTTCGGAGACGGTCAAACTGATTCAGCAGTAATCTGTTCTCAGGAGTGAGGTCAGATGAATATTTTCGTAGAATGCTGAGGTTTTTTTCATTCCATCCTTTGAAGCGACCGTTTAACATTTTGCTGATACGCGTGAGCTTGCTACGTATTCCGATATTCGCGCCAATTAGGTTGCCAGTGTGCTGGCGATATAGGAGTGTAGGCTCAGGGTCATACACAACACTCCCGCCGCAGCCGCTAACGACCAGATAAGTCAGCCAGTCGTGAGCAACGATAGGAGTTTCTATGCTAGTCAGCGCCAACAGTTTGCGTGTTGCTTCGTTGATCAGCATGGTATTTGCGCCAGCGATGCTCTGAACAAGAGCATTTTTGAAGCTTGGATGCTTGCGAAATAGGGGAGATAGTCCGGTCGGCTGCCCGTGAGCATCGACAAGTTGCGAGCGCGAACAGTAAAGGCATGGGATATCGCTCAGCAGGTGCGGGATCGTGATGCTACGCGAGAGCTTGTCCGGCATCCAAATATCATCCTGATCGCTGAAGGCATAAGCGTCGCAGCGGACTGCCGGATTACGTATCAGAGACATAAAGTTCTGTGCGAAGCCTTTTTGCGGCCCTTTCAAAACCACCATCTGTTCACCGAGTTGGCATTGATAGTGATTCAGTATGGCCTCAGTGCCGTCCGTCGACCAATCGTCCGAAACGAACAAACGCCACCGTTCATGAGTCTGAGCAAGGAAGGACTCAAGCTGCTCCTTCAAAAAAGCTTCACCATTGTAGGTGCAAAGCAGGATACCAATCATTGGAATGCTTGGATCAGTGTGCGTTCGATCTATCATGGCGTTTCGAATGGAGGGATGTAAAGATTGGTGGTGAACCATAGGTACTGTCGAGGCCAATTGCTAAGCGATAGGTGTTCATTCTGAAGGGCAAGACAGTCGGAAGCAATGCTATCTTCTACTGCTGACGCCCTAGTGCGTCAGCTCGTGATCAAACCCCCTGCAGGATGCCATTTTTTTGATCAACGTAGACCATTACGTTACCGAGCGCGGCTATCCTCCCGTCGCTCATAGCCTTTTCGGATCGGCAAGCGAACCATTTGGTGATTTAATGCCTAGTGAATATTCATCCCTGTGTTCAACAGTGCTCTCTCGTTGGGGGCGGCGCAAGGACTGGAGCAAGTCAGGTTTGAAGTCCAATGATTAGATCGCGCACATTTTTGCTAGGGTTGCCCAGACGCACCAAGCGCCTGCTGCAGGTGTCGGTAGACGTCGTGCTTGTGTGCATGGCGCTATGGTTATCCTTTATCGTGCGCCTGGGGGTCGACAACCCGCTTCAGCCACTCTACAACCATCCCTGGCTGTTCGTTGCCGCGCCAGTGATCTCTATCCCACTCTTCATCCGCTTCGGCATGTACCGTGCAGTGATGCGTTACTTTGGCAACGATGCACTGGTTGCCATCGTCAAGGCGGTAAGCCTTTCCTCCCTGATTCTGTCGTTGATGGTGTTTTGGTATAACGACCACAAGGCTATCCTTCCTCGCTCCGTGATCTTCAACTATTGGTGGTTAAGCATGGTCATCGTGGGTGGTCTGCGCTTGGCGATGCGCCAATACTTCATGGGTGATTGGTTCAACGCCTTTCAGCGGGCGCCGTCTTCTGACCGAGAGGGTGGCCTCAAGGTAGCCGTCTACGGTGCGGGCGTAGCAGGTAATCAGTTGGTTGCTGCGTTGCGGATGGGTCGTAGCATGCGCCCGGTGGCCTTCATCGACGATGACCGCAATATTGCTGACAGGGTGATTGCGGGTCTTCAAGTGTTCAGCCCGAAACACATTCAACGCATGATTGATGTGACGGGTGCACAGGAGATCCTGCTTGCCCTGCCGGCCACCAGCCGCTCCCGCCGCCGCGAAATCCTAAGTTACCTCGAAGGTTTCCCGCTCCACGTGCGCAGCGTACCAAATTTTGCTGCACTCGCCAGCGGCCAAGTCAAGGTCAGCGATATCCAGGAAGTCGATATCGCCGACTTGTTAGGGCGCGATGCCGTACCCGCTCAGGAAGACTTGTTGGCCCAGTGCGTCACGGCCAAATGCGTATTGGTCACCGGCGCGGGAGGGTCCATCGGTTCAGAGCTGTGTCGTCAGATTTTGGCGCTGCAGCCTTCTGTACTGATAATGCTCGATCACAGTGAATTCAATCTGTATAGCATCAGCACCGAGCTCGAGGCCCGCCTATTGCGCAAGGGCTGGATGACCAAGATGTTGCCGACGCTCGGCACGGTGCGGGATCAGGCCAAGCTGTTCGAAGTCATGAGCGCGTGGAAGGTCGACACGGTCTATCACGCCGCCGCCTACAAACACGTGCCGATGGTTGAGCACAACATCGCCGAAGGTGTGCGTAACAACATCATTGGCACGGTCAATACCGCGCAGGCAGCCTTGCGTGCCGGCGTGGCCAATTTCGTGTTGATTTCCACCGACAAAGCGGTCCGGCCGACTAATGTGATGGGCAGTACCAAGCGCATTTCCGAATTGGTGTTGCAGGCGTTAAGCCGAGAGGTCGCGCCGGTGCTGTTCGCCGATCACGCGAATGTGTCGCGGGTTAATAAAACCCGTTTCACCATGGTGCGTTTCGGCAATGTGCTGGGTTCTTCTGGTTCGGTCATTCCGTTATTCCACTCCCAGATTCGCAAGGGCGGCCCTTTGACGGTGACCCATCCACAGATCACGCGATACTTCATGACCATTCCTGAAGCGGCGCAATTGGTGATTCAAGCGGGTTCAATGGGGGCGGGCGGTGATGTGTTCGTGCTTGATATGGGCGAACCGGTGCGAATTGCGGAGTTGGCCGAGAAGATGATTCATCTGTCAGGCCTTAGTGTGCGCTCCGAACGTAACCCACAGGGCGACATCGAGATCGAGTTCAGCGGTTTACGCCCTGGAGAAAAGCTTTTCGAGGAGCTGCTCATCGGCGATAACGTAGTGGGCACCGGTCACCCGATGATTATGTGCGCCAGTGAAGATTTTTTGCCATGGGACGCGCTCAAGGCTCGGCTAAGCGAGTTGCTGGTTGCTCTCGATACCGATGATTACGATAGTGTGCGGCGGGTGTTGTGCGCTACGGTCAGCGGGTACGCTCCTGAGGGCGAAATCGTCGATTGGCTCTATATGCAGCGTCGGCCGGATTGATAGGTAGTCTTTTGTTCGCCGCCGGATGTTGGTGAACGAGGAGGCACATGATGCTCATGCTTTGGCAGCCATATTCGCCATTGTTCGCGCTAAAAGGGAGCATATAGCCCCCGCAGTCGCTGCCAATTCAGCGAAAGGACTTTTCGCATGTCCTTAAGACAAGGCGACCATGCCCGCGTCTTACGCAAAGCCCTGGCGATCATACAACTGCGTTATCGCGGTTGTGTTGGCAACACCTTCGGGTGTGCTGGTCTGCCTTGTCTAACTAAATCTCGTTGAGGCAAATCTACAAAAACCGCCCCACCTTCTCCAACACCGCCTCATCCAACTCAGGCGTCATCTGATGCAACGGATTCGACGCCATCCCCGTCGTTGTCACTCGACTGGTGATCTTCGGAAAATACGTCTGCTCCGGATCCATCTTCACGATAAACGCCCCCGGCCCTTCACTCTCTAGCTGCGCAGTGAAGTCT
>CAJCIO010000021.1 GCA_903970465.1 Gammaproteobacteria bacterium | reverse complement strand
GCCTACTGGAAGGGGGCCGCGACCCCAAGGCCGGCTCGAAAGCAGAACAGTGACATTTGTGGTGTCTGCTCTTTCATGAAATCGCTCAAATCTCGGCTGGTCCTTTGCTGCGGGCCTGTGCGGCTCGCCCCTCCAGCAGGCCGCGTGGAGGCGCCTGAAGAGAGGGAGATCCCGGCAGGATGCCGGGTCAGGCGCGTTAGGCCATGGATGGCCTATTGCGCCGTGCCCTCTCTTCAGGTGCCGGAACGCGGGTACCCTGAGCCTAGGCGAAGGGCCAATGGGCAGGGCGAGCCGCACAGGTCCGGAGCAAAGGACCACTCCCCACTCTCGACGCCCCACCTTTAGCGGTGTTTTTGAGGACCTCCTCGCTGCAACCTTGAGCCCCCAGTGCGGGCATCAGATTCAGCGGTTCACCCTTCGGCACTTTCAGCCATCACGCCAATGCCTGCAACGATCACCAGACCCCCCAGCCAATGCAGGCCACTGATATGTTCTCCCAGCCCAAGCCAGGAGCCCAGCAACACCGCGACGAACACCACCGAACTCAACGGAAAGGCCTTGGACAGCGTCGTGATGCGCAAAATCAGCATCCAAGTAAAGAAGGAAAACACGTAGCACGCCACGGCGATCAGTACGCCGGGGCTGCTCAGTGCGGTCTTCAGCCAATCCATGCCCATGGGCAAGCCGGTCAGGCCCGCGCTACCGATCTTCATGGCGATCTGGGCGACGCTCTCCGAGCCGATCAGCAGGGCCCACAAGCCGACGCCAGCGCTCTGCCTGGCTATTTGCGTGGTCATCGATTGATCCTGTCAGTCATTGGATTCATTGCGTGGTGCACACCAGCATCACACCGGTGGTGATCAGCACTGTGCCTATCCAGCGGCGGCGACTGATGTGTTCCTTGAGCACCAGGCGGCCCGCTACCACCACGCCGCAATAACTCAGCGCCGCAGCCGGAAACACCAGGCTCAAAGGCGCCATGGACAGCACCGTCAGCCAGGTCACGAATTCCACCACATAGGCCAGAATGCCGGCCCACAACAGCGGCGCAGCGAACAGTTGCCGGCAAAAACCCAGCAGACGAAAACCACCCGCGAGCTCTGGCAGGGCGTCAAGGCCGAGTTTGAACGCCAGCTGCCCGACCACGTCGAGCAACACCGTCAAGGCGATCAGGGCAAAAAGAGTCAAGGTCATCAGAAGTGATACGCCACGGCAACGTCCGCCTCGCCTTGATCCACGCGCCCGCGGGCCTTGACCAGGGTGCTGTCCGCTGCTGCGCCTTGCAGATGCGTCCAGCTCAGGTTGGTCACCAGCGACCAGTTCTCTACCAACGGGAATTGCAGCGCCTGGCTCAGTACCGTGGCTTGCAGGCCGCCGCCGGCATGATCGGTGCGCAACCCGGACGCCTCGGACTGCTGGGCATCGACGCCAAAAAATGTCTGCATCATGGCGTGGTCGCTGAAGTGCGCGCTTATCTGACTGCTGCCCATGATGCCGCGGTATACCGGGTAATCCAGTTCGCCGCCGAGCTTGCCGATCAGCCCGCCATTCCCGCTGCCACCACCCACCGTGCGCCCGGCCTGGGCCGAGACGTTCCACCAAGGCTGCGGGCTGTACTGCACGAAGCCACCGCCCACCAGCATGTCGTCGACATCGCCCAACCCCCGCAATGAACCGTTGGCAGTACGCCCATCAAGGTGGTTGATGAAGGGCCCGGCGCTCCAGCCGTTGCTGTGCAGGGCGCTCCACTGCAGGCCGTCGTCGCTGCTCAGCTCAACGTCGCCCCAGGTCAGGTCGAAATAGGGCAGGGGGCGGGTTTCATAGCGGCTGCCGCTTGGGTCATGGGCCGCATAGCTGGCGCCAGCCCCGACGTCGCCGGTCAAGGTCGCAGCGCTGGCCTCGGTGGGGCTATCCATAAGGGCGCTGGCGCACAGGCCGGCGAGCAGCAAGGACACAGAAAAACGGGCGGGCATGGTCCGCGACTCCATCGGATGAATGCGCGCATCTATCCCCATCGTCGCGGCCCGCGCAAGCACTCATGTTGTTTGTAGCGAGCTACAAAAATTGTAGCCCGCAGCGGGCCGATCCCGCTTCGAGCGTCTGCAAACCCCAGCCCCGCTTGGCTTCGTGCTGCTGGCACAGTCCGTGCTCTAGCCTCGCTACGCGCAACTCGCGCCGCATCAACGAGGACAATGCAGATGCTGCAGTGGCATATCGTATGTGACTTCGACGGGACCATCACCCGCAGCGATGTCATCGACAACATCCTTCAACGTTTCGCCGATCCTGCCTGGGAAACGGTGGAAGACGAGTGGCTGGCCGGCACCATCGGTTCGCGGGAATGCCTGGGTCGCCAACTGGCGATGGTCAAGGCTACGCCTGCCGAGCTGCTGGGGTATTTCGACAGCGTCGAGATCGATCCGGCGTTTCCTGATTTCGTCGACCTCGTGCGTGAACTCGGCGCCTCTATCGAGGTGGTCAGCGACGGCATCGAACAAGCCATCGCGCGGATTCTGTCGCGCAACTACTGCAGCCTGTTGCCGATCATTGCCAACCGCCTGCGCCAGGCGGGCGCGGATTCCTGGCGCATCGATTTCCCGCACGCCAGCGACGCCTGTCGCGCCGCGTCGGGCAACTGCAAATGCAAGTCGACCCCGGCCGGCAAGCGCGTGCTGGTGATTGGCGATGGCCAGTCCGACATGTGCGTGTCCGCTGGCGCCGACTTCGTGTTCGCCAAGGGCCGCCTGGCCGAACACTGCGAGCGCCAGGGCATCCCTTACGCACGCTTCGATTCCTTCAGCGAACTTCCAGCGCTGCTGGCGCGCTTGCCACAGGCAGCCGCCGCACCCGCTCCTCACTACAGCCTCGAATCACAGGAACTCTTTCACCATGTCGGATAAACGCATCGCAAGCCCCGAAGACCAGATCCTGCTGGACAAGGAAGCCAAGTATTGCTCCTTCGGTGACACCGTTCACTACGTCGAGCCGCCGCGTATTTTCAGCCGCTGCGAAGGCTCCTACGTCTACGACACCCAAGACCAGGCCTACCTCGACCTGCAGATGTGGTACTCGGCGGTCAATTTCGGCTACGCCAACCCGCGCCTGAACAACGTGCTCAAGCAGCAGATCGACACCCTGCCGCAGATCGCCAGCCAATACCTGCACCGCGGCAAGATCGAACTGGCCGAAACCATCGCCGTCGACGCCAAGCAAAAATTCGGCATGGACGGGCGCGTGCACTTCAACGTCGGCGGTTCGCAGTCGATCGAAGATTCCCTCAAAGTGGTGCGCAACGCCTCGGGCGGCAAGAGCCTGATGTTTGCCTTCGAGGGCGGCTATCACGGCCGCACCCTGGGCGCGTCGTCGATTACCTCGAGCTATCGCTATCGTCGCCGCTTCGGTCATTTCGGCGAGCGCGCGCAGTTCATCCCGTTCCCGTACCACTTCCGCGGCCCCAAAGGCATGACCAAGGAAGAATACGGCAGCCACTGCGTGCAGCAGTTCGCGCGTCTGTTCGAGACCGAATACAACGGTGTCTGGGACCCGAAAACCCAGCAGTGCGAATACGCCGCCTTTTACGTCGAGCCGATCCAGGGCACCGGCGGCTACGTGATCCCGCCGATGAACTTCTACAGCGAGCTCAAGCAGGTCCTTGATCAGCATGGCATCCTGATGGTCGTCGATGAAATCCAGATGGGCTTCTACCGCACCGGCAAGCTGTGGTCGATCGAGCACTTCGACGTCAAACCGGACATCATCGTCTTCGGCAAGGCACTCACCAACGGCCTCAACCCGCTGGGTGGCATCTGGGCCCGCGAAGAGCTGATCAACCCGGGGATCTTCCCGCCAGGTTCGACCCACTCCACCTTCGCCTCCAACCCGCTGGGCACCGCCGTGGGCCTGGAAATGTTCCGCATGACCAGCGAGATCGACTACGGCCGCATGGTCATGGAGAAGGGCAAATACTTCCTCGCCGGCCTGCAGGACCTGCAACGCCGCTACCCGATCATCGGCGACGTCGATGGCCTGGGCCTGGCATTGCGCTGCGAGATCTGCAGGGAAGACGGCTTCACCCCGGACAAGGCCATGCTCGATCTCATGGTCGAAGAAGGCATGAAAGGCGATCTGGAAATCGACGGTCGCAAGCTGGGCCTGATCCTCGACGTGGGCGGCTACTACAAGAACGTCATCACCCTGGCGCCGTCGCTGGAAATCAGCTACGCGGAAATCGATCTGGCCATCGGCCTGCTCGATCGCCTGCTGCACCGAGTCTGCAAAAAATGAATTGTCCGGGAGTGGATCTGGGCGAGGGCGGCGCCGGTTTTGTAATCGGTAACGGCGCCGTCGCGGTGTTGCTTATCCACGGCCTGACGGGCACCCCGGCGGAATTGCGCCGGGTGGCCCAAGGGCTGGCCAAACGTGGCTGCACGGTGTTCGTGCCGACCCTGGCCGGGCATTGCGGCGACAATGCCGACTTGCGTGCCACGCGCTGGAGCGACTGGTTCGCCAGCGCCCAGCGCGCGTTTGACGGTATCTGTGCGTTGTACGCGCAGGTGTTCGTCGGCGGGTTGTCGATGGGCTCGTTGTTGTCGATGTACCTGGCGGCGCAAAATCCCGGAAAGGTCTCGGGGTTGCTGCTGTACTCGACCACGTTGCGCTATGACGGCTGGAACATGACGCGGCTGGCGCCGTTGTCGCCTTGGCTGATGCGCATCCCATTCGGGGTGCACCTGTGCAAGTTCGTCGAGAAGTCGCCCTATGGCATCAAGAACCCGCGCCTGCGAGCGATCATCGAGAAGCAGATGCTGGCCGGTGAAAGTGACAGCGCGGGCCTGTTGATGATGTCCGGGGTCAGCGTGCGTGAGTTGCATCGCCTGATCGCCAAGGTCAAGCAGAGCCTGCCGGGCATGACCACGCCAGCGTTGGTTCTGCATTCGCGCGAGGACGACATCACCAGCTCCTGGAATGCCGATTACATCGAACGACGCAGCGGCGGGCCGGTGACCAAGATCTTGCTCGACAACTGCTACCACATGATCACCGTAGACCTGGAATACCCCCGAGTCATCGCCCTCAGTGCCGAGTTTATCGACACCCTGCGACTCGAACAGGCGCCTGCCTCGGCACCTGTCTTGCAGTTGCAGGAATGCGCCTCTTGAGGCAGCCTTGGGGCCGACCGGCTCGAAGCGACCCGGCCCTGGACACAAGCGAGTAAGGATGAGCGTCATCAGCGGCCTGCGCCGAATGTTTCGAGTTTCCCAATGGAGTCTGCAGCGCCAACTGGTATTGGCGTTCTGGCTGGTCAGTGTGGTGCCGACCATGATTGCCGCGCAGTTGGCGGCAACCACCTTATCGAGCATCTTCAACGCCAACGTGCGGGTGTGGCTCGAAGAGTCGACCAAGATCGTCGAGGACGAAACCAGCGAAACCCTGCGCCAGAACGCCCAGGTGGCCAAACTGCTGCTGCACTACAGCCTCGGCCAGGTGCCGGTCAGCGCCGAGCACCAACAGATGACCAACGACATCGCCAACGCCATGGGCGTCGACGTGGTGGCGTTGATCCGCATCAGCGACCACAAGGTGGTGTTCACCACGGCGTCCGACGCCGTGCTGCATCAGATCAAGGATCTGCCGGATGTCTCGTTGCAGATCGTCTACCAAGGCGACAGCCCCACCGGCACCGTGGTGTCGCGGTTTCCGGCGACGCTGGAAGGCAGCGATTACCAACTGGTGATTGCCAGCTACCTCGACCAGGGTTTTCTGACCAGCGTCGCCGATGTGCACTCGCTGGATTTACGCCTGTACCTCAACAGTCCCCAAGGGCTGGCTGAAGTGTTCTCGACGCAAAAATTCGACGAGCACCCAAGCGGGATCCTGCCGCCGGAGATCGAACAGGTGCTGCGCACTTCGCGTGTGCCGAGCCCGCAGTCGACGGCGCGTTATGACGGCGTCTATCGACCGATCTTCAGTGACGATGGCGCGCTGCAGGGCGCCGTGTTCAGTGGTTTGCTCAAGCACTCGGCGCTGATGGGGGCGATTAACCAGAGCAACCTGTTCATGTTGCTGTTTTTGGTCGGGTCCGGGTTGTCGCTGGGCGTTGGCTGGTTGCTGGCCAGGCGCATTGCCCGGCCGCTGCGTGCACTGTCGCGCGGCGTGCGGGCGATTACCGCAGGCGATTACAGCCAGCGCGTCGAGGTGCCGGCTGGCGAGGAGCTGGCGGAGCTGAGCACCACGTTCAACCTCATGGCTCAGGGCTTGAGCGATCTGCAGCACCTGGAAGCGCAACTGCGCCGTCGCGATCGCTTGCACACCCTGGGCGAAGTCGCCATGGGCCTGGCCCACGAGATCCGCAACCCGCTGGGCATCATCAAGACCGCCACGCAGTTGCTGCACCGCCGCGCGAGCCTGCCGGAAACCGACATGCGCCACCTCGAATACGTGATCAGTGAAGTGACCCGTATCAACGAGCTGATCACCGAGTTCCTCGAGTTCGCCAAGCCCAGTGCGCCGGTGCGCGCGGTGTTCGAGGCGCGGCCGTGGCTAGAGCAGTTGCTGGGCTTCTGCGGCCCGGAGCTGGCCAATCATCAGGTCGAAGCGATCATTGACGACCAGGCGCCGGGAGCGACGCTGTATGCCGATTCGCGGCTCTTGCAGCAGGCCTGCCTGAACCTGGTGCTCAATGCCATCGACGCCATGCCCGAGGGCGGCACGCTGCGCCTGGGGATTGTCGTCAAGGGATCGATTACCCAGCTAAGCTTCACCGACACCGGCAGGGGAATCCCCACAGACATGCTCGAACGTATCTTCAATCCCTTCGTCACCACCAAAGCCTCCGGTACCGGGCTGGGCCTGGCCAAGGTGTTTTCCATTATGGAGAGCCACGACGGCCGGGTAGAATGCCTGAGCGTGCCGGGGCAGGGCGCCACCTTCAACCTCTATCTGAACGCGCAGCCATGAGCCGGCGCATTCTGGTGGTCGACGACGAACCCAAGCTGTGCGACCTGCTGGTCTCGGCATTGACCAGCGCAGACCTGCACGTGCTCACCGCCGCCAACGGTCTGCTTGCCTTGCAGACGCTGGAGCACGAGAGCATCGATCTGGTGATCACCGACTGGCGCATGCCGGGGCTTGACGGGCCGGGGCTGCTGGCCGAGATCAAGGCGCGCTTCCCGCTGCTGCCGGTGATCGTCATGACCGCCTACAGCACGGTGCGCAACGCCGTGCAGTCGATGCGCAACGGCGCCTACGACTACATCGCCAAGCCCTTTGACATCGACGAGCTGGACATCACCGTGCACAAGGCGCTGCAGTTCGGCGACATCCTGCGCGACAACGCGCGGATGCGCGCGCAATTGCACGAGCACCAGCAGATCGACAGCCTGGTAGGCGAGAGCCCGGCGTTCAGCCGTGTGCTGCAGGCCATCGAGTCGGTGCGCGACAGCAGCGCGACCATTCTGCTGACCGGTGAGAGCGGCACCGGCAAGGAGATGGTCGCCCGCGCCATTCACAACCACGGCAGCCGCGCCAATCAACCGTTCGTGGCGGTCAACTGTGCGGCCATCCCTGAAGGGTTGCTGGAGAGTGAAATGTTCGGCCACCGCAAGGGCGCTTTCACGGGCGCGCTGGCGGATCGGGTCGGGCGATTCGTGCAGGCCGACAAGGGCACGCTGTTCCTCGATGAAGTCGGCGACATGCCGCTGCCCTTGCAGGCCAAGATCCTGCGTGCCTTGCAGGAGCGGGTGATCGAGGCAGTGGGGGATACGCGCGAGCGCAAGGTCGATGTGCGGGTCATCGCCGCGACCAACAAAGGCTTGCTGGAAGCGGTGGCCAACAAGGAGTTTCGCGAAGACCTCTACTATCGCCTCAATGTCTTCCCGATCCCGCTACCGGCGCTGCGCGAAAGGGTCGAAGACATCGCCCCGCTGGCCCGGCATTTCGCCCGCACCTTGGGCGCCAGCACCGGCAAGCGGATCAACGGCTTCAGCGCCGAGGCATTGCAGGCCATGGCCGAGTACAGCTGGCCGGGGAATATTCGCGAGCTGCAGAATTGCGTCGAGCGGGCGATCATCGTGGCCCAGGGCGCGACCATCGAAGCGGTGGATCTGCCGGGGTATCTGTTTCATTCCACCCCGGCGATTGACCAGGAGCCGGGTGTTGAAGCAGGCGTGCCCAGTGATCTGGATGGCAGCCTGGCGCAGATGGAGAAGCAGTTCATGCTGGCGGCGTTGCAGCAGAGCGGGGGCGTGCAAGCCGCCGCCGCGCAGTTGCTGGGCATCAGTGAGCG
>CAJCIO010000020.1 GCA_903970465.1 Gammaproteobacteria bacterium | reverse complement strand
GTCATTGCGGCGCGCCGGCAGAAGATCAACGAGTTGATTTTGCCGGAGGCGAATCGGGGGAATTTCGATGAATTGCCGGATTATCTGAAGGCGGGGATGACAGTGCACTTTGCCAAGCGGTTTGCGGATGTGGCGAAGGTGTTGTTCTAGGTCGCCCCAAGCCGGTGCAGGTGCGCCGGCTTCGCACCCGCATTTTTCTAAATAAGGCCGTGTATTGGCATACCGATGCGAAAGGCAATTCGCAACCTTGCCCGATGTCAACCTAGCAATACTGCGAGGTTCGGCCTGGTACTTTATTTACTACTATAGGTTAAATTCTTTCAAATAAAGCGGTGAATCCCCTTGAACAGACCATCAACGTGCTTACTGATCACGTCCGATAGAGCTCAATCATTACTGGGTACCGCTCTAGAGAAACTAAACATCTCATACACTCCTTATGGCTACTCTCACCACGCTCCGTTCAAAACCGCGCATCCCGGTTTCAACGGTGAAGCGTCGGAGCTGACGGGAAACCATTATTCGCTAGGAAATGGCTATCGTCTTTATAATGCCATACTGGCGAGATTTCACAGCCCTGACAGTTGGAGCCCCTTCGGCCGGGGGGGATTTAATTGTTACGTATATTGCAATAGCGACCCTACCAATAATTCCGACCCAAGCGGGCATACGCTGCGCCCACGAGTAAACCTTGCAGGTCAGATTATGAAAATTTACAAAAAGCCTTCAGCCCCACCCACGAAAGAAATTTGGGCAATCAACCAGAAGGCACAGCTTAAGAAAATTATAAACCAGGCAGCGGCGTACGACAAAACAGTTAATGATGGAACTGCATTTGATAACATTGTCGGCCTCAGTTTTAACGATCAACAAAAGCGCAACTTCAATACAATGAATAGTTATCAGAAATCCATAGAAATGTCATTTGCAACCGAAGGTGGGCATCCAGATTTAACGCCTTTCGCCAAAATCAGGAAGGACGGCACCATAGGACTATATATAAGACACTTGGAAACCACAAAGCAATTTTTTCGTACAAAAATGCTCCACGCTCCAACCCCGGCAATGCGGAAAAGCGCCCAGCGTGATTACTGGTTCGCGGAAAAAAACCTGAAAGCATATATATTCAAACACCAAAATATCAATGAGCGACTGCAGGAACTTCCCCGAATAAAAGATTTTGATCATACAACAAAAGTATTCAATATCCGCGAACCTCTATTTGACGCTTGAAAATCCAGCTGCATCATGAGGTGTAGAAGCAGGCCATGCCGCTCCCACACCAATGCATCACCATCGGTTATGCTCACGGATTCCCCTTCAAAGGAGCCGTCATGTCCGCCGCCCGCCTGCTCGCCCCCGCCAGCCTCGCGCTGCTCGCCGCCTGCGCCCAGCAACCACCGCAAAACGTGGCGCTCGACAAGCAAAGCCAGTGTCCGCTCAAGTTAAGCACCGGCCAGCACCTGACCCTCACCCTGCCCAGCAACCCCACCACCGGCTATCGCTGGTTGGTGCAGAACCCTGCGCCTGGCGTGCTGAAAAGCCTAGGGCCGGAGGTGTACAGCAATCCGGAGGACGCCGGGCTGGTAGGGGGCGCTGGGCAGTCGGTGTGGCGCTTTGTGGCCCAGGCGCCGGGGGACGGGCATTTGTTGCTGGTGTATCAGCAACCTTGGTCGCCGGAGGTGAAGCCGGTGCAGACGTTTGATTGTGCGTTGACGGTGAAGTAACCCTTCTGATTTTGTGGTGCTGCAGGTGCCCGCGAAGGCCGCGCCGCCCATTCAGCGCCTGTCCGTAATCCATGCAGCCAGCCCGCGCTTGCGCTAAAATCCGCGACCGTTTTCCGTGACCGTCTGGAACCGCCGTGAGCCAACAACCCGACCGCCTCTTCGCCCAGCCCCTGCCCCAGGTGCCCGATTTCGCCTTCAATGAAGACGTGGTGCGGGTGTTTCCGGACATGATCAAGCGCTCGGTGCCGGGCTACCCGACCATCGTCGAGAACCTCGGCGTGCTCGCGGCGCAATTCGCCCAGCCGCACACCACGCTGTACGACCTTGGCGCCTCGCTGGGGGCCGTGACCCAGGCCCTGCGCCGCCACGTGCGCCAGGACGACTGCCGCGTGGTGGCGGTGGACAACTCGGCGGCGATGGTCGAGCGCTGCCGCGAGTACCTCAATGCCCAGGACTCGATGTTTCAGGAGTTGCTGCCCGTCGAGGTCATCGACGGCGATATTCTCGCGCTGGACTTCCAGCCCGCCAGCGTCGTGGCGCTCAACTTCACCTTGCAGTTCATCGCCCCCGAGCAGCGCCTGGCCCTGCTGGGTCGCATCCGTCAGGCACTGGTGCCCGGCGGCGCGCTGATCCTCTCGGAAAAACTGCGCTTCGAAGATGCCGAGCAACACGCCTTGCTCACCGATCTGCACGTCGCCTTCAAACGGGCTAACGGCTACAGCGAACTGGAAATCGCCCAGAAGCGCAGCGCCATTGAAAACGTCATGAAGCCCGCCAGCCTCGAAGAGAACCGCGACCTGCTGCTGGCCGCGGGTTTCTCCAAGGTGGTGCCCTGGTTCCAATGCCTCAACTTTGCCTCGATGATTGCCCTGCCATGATTGATCTTGCGCCTCTGGTCCGCCGCTTGGCGGGCACTCCACTTGAAGCATGGGCCAACACCCTGCAAGCCCAACTCGACGCGAAGATGGACAAGGGACACGGTGATCTGGAGCGCTGGCAAGGCGCGCTCGATGCGCTGCCCAAGGTCACCCCCAGCGACATCGACCTGCTTGACGGCTTGCGCCTGGATTGCGACTGCGATGACGCCACCCGCGCACAGATGCGTCAGGCACTGATGGGCCTGTCGCCGTGGCGCAAAGGGCCGTTCGATCTGTTCGGTGTGCACGTCGATACCGAATGGCGCTCGGACTGGAAGTGGTCCCGCGTGGCACCGCATCTGGACCTGCGCGGCAAGCGCGTGCTGGATGTGGGGTGTGGCAATGGCTACTACCAATGGCGCATGCTCGGTGCCGGCGCCGACAGCGTGATCGGTATCGACCCTAACTGGCTGTTCTTCTGCCAGTTCCAGGCGGTGCAACGCTATCTGCCCGAACTCAACGCCTGGCATCTGCCGTTCGCCCTCGAAGACCTGCCCGCCGGGCTGGAGGGTTTCGACACGGTGTTTTCCATGGGCGTGTTCTACCACCGGCGCTCGCCCATCGAGCACCTGCTGGCGCTCAAGGACTGCCTGGTGAAGGGCGGGGAACTGGTGCTGGAGACGCTGGTAGTCGAGGGCGATGCTCAGCAAGTGCTGGTGCCCGAGGACCGCTACGCACAGATGCGCAACGTGTGGTTTTTGCCGTCGGTGCCCGCACTGGAGTTATGGCTGCGCCGTGCCGGTTTCAGCGATGTGCAGTGCGTGGATGTCAGCGTGACCACGGTGCAGGAACAACGCAGCACCGAGTGGATGAAGTACCAGTCGCTGAGCGACTTCCTTGATCCTGCCGACCACAGCCGCACCGTCGAGGGCCTGCCAGCGCCGATGCGGGCTGTGATCAAGGCGCGCAAGTAATTTCTGCTGCGAACGTACGAGCCCCTTCGCGGGCAGCGCCCGTTCCCACAATGAAGCAACTGCGCAGTTGTACCCCCGTAGGAGCAAGGCTTGCCCGCGAAGGCGCCGATACAGGCACCAGCCCCTCTCATCAGCACCTGCGCATCGCCTTGCGAATACCGCACCCGGCCGCGCGCCCATACTCCTGGGCCAGCGACTCGGTGGTAATGACTTCAGCCGGCGCGCCGTCCGCCATCAGCACTGTTGGCGATGAATGAAGGTACATGAACTTGCCACAGCCGACTCTCTACAGCACGGCTATCGCTGGTAAAGTAGGTGCTTTTAACGCACCGCAAGCTTGCCACGAGACCTTC
This sequence comes from Gammaproteobacteria bacterium, assembly GCA_903970465.1. Classification (GTDB taxonomy): domain Bacteria; phylum Pseudomonadota; class Gammaproteobacteria; order Pseudomonadales; family Pseudomonadaceae; genus Aquipseudomonas. Next base: position 36,971 of record CAJCIO010000020.1, on the reverse strand, counting down.
AAGGAGACCGACATGAGCAATCGTCAAAGCGAAATTGCCCAAGCCCTGGACGTAGTGCCGCCGTTCGCCGACGACGCCGCGATCGAGGCGCAGATCGAGCGACGCAAGCGCTTCATCAAGCAGACCCTGCAAAACGCCAGGCTCAAAGTGCTGGTGCTGGGCATCAGCGGTGGGGTCGACTCGCTCACCGCCGGGCGACTCGCACAGCTGTCGGTCGAGGAACTGCGAGCCGAGACCGGCGACGATGGCTATCGCTTTATCGCCGTGCGCCTGCCCTACAACAAGCAGCATGACGAAGAAGACGCCAGCGCTTCGATGACCTTCATCCGCGCCGATGTCGAGGAGACTGTCAATATCGCCGGTGCGGTGCTCGGGCTATCCGAGCAGGTCGCCCACCTGCATGGCCTGACCGACGCTCGTCGTGATTTCGTGGTCGGCAACGCCAAAGCGCGCATCCGCATGGTGGCGCAGTACACCATCGCCAACGCCAACAATGGCCTGGTGATCGGTACTGACCACGCCGCTGAAGCGGTGATGGGGTTTTTTACCAAGTTCGGTGATGGTGCCTGCGACTTGGCGCCGTTGAGCGGGCTGGTGAAGAATCAGGTGCGCAGCATCGCTCGCTACCTGGGTGCGCCGGATAATCTGGTGCAAAAGGTGCCGACCGCAGACCTTGAAGAGCTGCGCCCAGGCAAGCCGGATGAAGAGTCACACGGCGTGACCTACGCGCAGATCGATGCCTTTTTGCATGGACAGCCGGTGAGTGAAGAGGCTTACGACATCATCGTGCGGACGTATGACCAGACTCAGCACAAGCGGGATTTGCCGTTTGTGCCGTGATCCTGTTTAGGCTGTGAGGGCCTCTGCCCGCAGAGGGCCCTTTAGCGAGCCGCAGCGACGATCAGCGCTTTCATCTCGGCCACCGCCGCCTTGAACCCCACGAACAGTGCATGCGCTACCAGCGCGTGGCCGATGTTCAGTTCATTGATGCCCCTGATCGCGGCGATCGCTTCGGCGTTGTGGTAGTGCAGGCCGTGGCCGGCGTTGACGATCAAGCCCTGGGCCAGGCCGAAGGCCACACCATCGGCTACGCGCTTGAGTTCGAGGGCGACCTCGGTCGGCGTCGTCGCATCGGCGTAACGGCCGGTGTGCAACTCGATGGCCGGTGCGCCGACCCGCTGCGATGCGGCGATCTGTTGCTCGTCGGCATCGATGAAGAGCGAGACTTCACAGCCCACTGCGCTCAATCGCTCGACCGCAGCCTTGATCCGCGCCTCCTGGCCGGCGACGTCCAGGCCCCCTTCGGTGGTCAACTCCTGGCGGGTTTCGGGCACCAGACACACATGGGCCGGACGCAGGCGCTCAGCGAAGGCGAGCATCTGTTCGGTGACGCCCATTTCGAAGTTCATGCGCGTCTGCAGCACCTCATTGAGCAACAGCACGTCACGGTCCTGGATATGCCGACGGTCTTCGCGCAGATGCACGGTGATGCCGTCGGCCCCCGCCTCTTCCGCGTCCAGCGCCGCCTTGACCGGGTCTGGATAGCGGGTACCGCGAGCCTGACGCAAGGTGGCCACGTGATCGATGTTCACGCCAAGAAGAATTCGGTTACTGGTGGTCACGGGCTGGCTCCTGAATGGTGAGGGGGACAAGGATACGTGGTGGCGCGGTGGGGGGAAACAGTTGCAGGGTGTCGGTGAGCGCCTCGTCACGAGCAAGGCATGCGCCCAAAGGTGTACGGCTCAGACACGGCATGCACTGTGGGAGCAACGCTTGCTCGCGAAGAGGCCCGCGAAACCACTGAAGAATCAAGACTTGCGAAACAGCTCGCGACTGACCAGCGGGCGGCCGCCCAGGTGCACCGCCAGCGCCTGACGCATCAACCGCTTGGCCGCGAGCAACGCGCTTGGGGCCGACCAGTCGGCTTCGGCCATGGCCAGCAAATCGCTGCCGTTGAACAGGCCTGGCTGCACCAACCATACCCGCTCCAGGCCCGCATCGGTGAGCAGTCGATACAGCCCGCCTGCTTCCACGGCATCGCCATTGACGTCGGTGTCCAGCGCGAAGCCATAGCCCAGATCATCCAGCAACCGCCATTCGAACGAGCGCAGCAGCGGCTCCAACGGCCGGCCAGCAGCCAACGCCTGCAGGGTCGCGGCATAGTGATCGAAGACGCTGGGGTGCGGGTCCTCGGCGGGCAGCAGGCGAATCAGCAGCTCATTAAGGTAAAGGCCGCTGAACAACGCGTCGCCTACCAGCCAACTGGCCACGCCGGCGGCTTCCATGCGGCCGACGTTTTTCAGCTCGCCACGGCCGCGAAACTCCGCTTCCAGTGGCACGAACGGCCGCGCCAGAGTACCCGCCTTGCCACGGGCGCTGCGCAGTACGGCACGCAGGCGGCCTTGTGGAGTCAGGAAGTCGACCAGCGCACTGTTTTCGCGGTACGCCCGGCTGTGGAGGACATAGGCCGGTTGTGCCACGGGAGGGTTGGACATGAGCTCACCGGCTACAATGCTGAAACTGAAGGAAACACCGCCCATGTGTTGAGGGGGCTGGCTCCCGAGAGGCCGACGCTGATCCACCGAGGTGTATCAGCCCGGGCCTTTCGGGAGCAAGCCCCCTCACCACAGGATTGAAGCAAACAATCAGACCTGGTCGTTATAGCCCAGCGAACGCAAGGCGCGCTCATCGTCGGACCAGCCGCCCTTGACCTTCACCCACAGGTTGAGCATGACCTTGGAGTCGAACAGCAGCTCCATGTCGCGGCGCGCTTCGGTACCGATGCGCTTGATACGCTCGCCCTTGTCGCCAATGATGATCTTCTTCTGGCCATCACGCTCGACCAGAATCAGCGCATGGATATGCAGGGTCTTGCCTTGCTGCTTGAACTCTTCGATCTCGACCGTGATTTGATACGGAAGCTCGGCACCGAGCTGGCGCATGATCTTTTCACGTACCAGCTCGGCGGCCAGGAAGCGACTGCTGCGGTCGGTGATCTGGTCTTCCGGGAAGAAGTGCTCGTTCTCCGGCAGGTGCTCGGCAATCACCCGTTCCAGTGCTTCCAGATTGTGTCCATGCTGGGCGGAGATCGGCATGATCTGCGCGTTCGGCAGTTGCTCCTGCAGCCAGGTCAGGTGCGGCATCAGCTCGGCCTTGTCCTCGATGCGGTCAGTTTTGTTCAGCGCCACGATCACCGGGCCCTGCACGTACTGCACACGCTCGAGCACCATCTGGTCCTCGTCGGTCCAACGAGTGCGGTCAACCACGAAAATGACCACATCGACGTCCTTGAGAGCGGCCGAAGCGGTTTTGTTCATGTAGCGGTTGAGGGCTTTTTCGTTGGCCTTGTGCATGCCGGGAGTGTCGACATAGATCGCCTGCACGGCGCCCTCGGTCTTGATGCCCAGCATGTTGTGACGGGTGGTCTGTGGCTTGCGCGAGGTAATCGCCAGCTTCTGACCAAGGATATGGTTGAGCAGCGTGGACTTGCCCACGTTGGGGCGACCGACGATGGCCACATAGCCACAGCGGTTGGAAGTTGTATCAGTCATTACCATTCTCCACGCCCAGGGCGATCAATGCGGCGGCGGCTGCCACCTGCTCGGCGATGCGCCGGCTGACGCCCTGCCCACGGCTCTTTTCATTCAACAACAGGACTTCGCATTCAACGAAGAACAAGCGGCAGTGGGGGTCGCCCTGAATGTCCACCACTTCGTAGCGCGGCAGTTCGCAACCACGGGACTGGAGGAATTCCTGCAAGCGGGTTTTCGGGTCCTTGTTGGTATCGACCAACGTGAGGCCCTCGAACTCGCCGGTCAGCCAGGCCAGCACGCGTTCGCGCGCTGCATCCATGCCGGCATCGAGGTAGATGGCACCGATCAACGCTTCGAGGGCGTCGGCCAGGATCGACTCGCGGCGAAAGCCACCGCTCTTGAGCTCCCCCGAACCCAGGCGCAGGTACTCGCCCAGACCGAAGCCCCGGGCCAGCAAGGCCAGGGTTTCGCCCTTGACCAAGCGCGCGCGCAAGCGTGACAGCTGGCCTTCACGGGCCTGCGGAAAGCGATCGAACAGGGCTTCGCCGGCGACGAAGTTGAGAATGGCGTCGCCCAGAAACTCCAGGCGTTCGTTGTTGCGCCCCGCAAAGCTGCGGTGCGTCAGGGCCAGGACCATCAAGTCCTGGTCTTTGAAGGTGTATCCGAGCTGACGCTCGAGACGGCTCAATGAAACGCTCACGGTTTACCCACGTTGAATTCGTGGTTGAACTTCACCACGATATCGAGATTACCGATCAGTGGATCACGCTGTTCATACTGCAGCTGGCCCTTGAAGCCCTCTGCTGACTCACGCACGGTTAATGCCTTGTCCAAATCCACATCCCGGATGCTGTTGATGCTCATGTCCTTGTGGACACGGGCAAATAATTCTTCTTTGCTGAGTATCGACTTGTCGGCTATGGCCGATTCAATGCTCTTTTTCACCGACCAGTAATCGGTGTAGTGCGGCACGACCTTGAGCGCGACGCTGAGTACAAACGCAATGATCGCAAGGGTCAACAACCAGCCTGCGAACGATAGACCTTGCTGCGAACGAACTGCTGTCATGGCGAAAACTCGTCAAAGGTCATCCCGTAAAAAGCATTCGGCGCTGTCCAGGACAGCGCCGCGCTCGATCATTTGATCAGGCCGACTCGGGAGAGGCTCGGCCAATGGCTGAGTTTAGGCTCTGGCCAGCTCATCCACACGGCAAATGCCTTGCCGACGATATTCTTGTCGGGGACCATGCCCAGTTCGTCCTTGGGAATATTGGGGTCATCCCAATAACGGCTGTCGTTGGAGTTGTCGCGGTTGTCGCCCATCATGAAGTAGTGCCCTTCTGGCACCGTCCACTGGCTTTCCGGTGGCATGTTGTAGCGGGTCATTTGCTGACGGATCAAATGCTCCGCCGCGCCTAACTGTTCGCGGTACAACTGCGCCGTGCCCATCGAACCGGGCTCGTCGCCCACCAACTGCTCGGACACCAACTGATCGTTGATGTAGAGCTGCTTCTCTTTGGTATAGCGGATCTTGTCGCCCGGCACACCCACGACGCGCTTGATGTAGTTGACATCAGGGTCGCTCGGGTAGCGGAAAACCATCACGTCGCCACGCTGCGGATCGCCAACAGGGATGACCTTTTCATCGATCACCGGTAGACGAATGCCGTAGGAGAATTTGTTGACCAGGATGAAATCGCCCACTTGCAGCGTCGGTATCATCGAGCCCGAAGGGATCTGAAAGGGCTCCACCAGAAACGAACGCAGCACCAGGACGATGAACAACACCGGAAAGAACGACTTGCCGTATTCGATCAGCAAGGGCTCTTTGTCGAGTTGCTCGACCACCGCAATATCAGGCTCGCCAACGCTGGCCTGATAATTGGCAATCGCCGAACGCCGACGCGGCGCCAGGAAGATCAGATCGAGCAACCCCAGCACACCGCAAACTGCTACAGCAATGACCAACAACAGCGGGAAATTTAGAGACATAGGACCTGACTATTCCAACCTGAGCACGGCGAGGAAGGCTTCTTGTGGAATTTCCACGTTGCCGACCTGTTTCATGCGTTTTTTACCGGCCTTCTGCTTCTCGAGCAGCTTGCGTTTACGGCTGACGTCGCCGCCGTAACATTTGGCCAGTACGTTCTTTCTGAGTGCCTTGACAGTTTGTCGGGCGACAATCTGACCACCGATGGCGGCCTGAATGGCTACGTCGAACATCTGCCGCGGAATCAGTTCTTTCATCTTCTCGGTCAACGCACGACCTTTGTAGTGCGCGTTGTCCTTGTGCACGATCAACGCCAACGCATCGACCTTGTCACCGTTGATCAGCACATCCAGTTTGACCAGATTGGCCGACTGGTAGCGATCGAAGTGATAGTCGAGCGAAGCGTAACCACGACTGGTGGATTTCAACCGATCGAAGAAGTCCAGCACCACTTCATTCATCGGCAGGTCATAGCGCACTTGCACCTGGCTGCCGAGGAATTGCATGTCACGCTGAACGCCGCGCTTTTCAATGCACAGGGTAATGACGTTGCCCAAGTGCTCTTGAGGCACAAGGATAGTCGCAGAGACGATAGGCTCGCGGAAGTCTTCGACAGATGAAATATCCGGCAGCTTCGACGGGTTATCCACGTAAATGGTTTCACCGGTCTTGAGCAAGACTTCAAAAATAACGCTTGGCGCGGTGGTGATCAGGTCCAGGTCGTACTCGCGCTCGAGGCGCTCCTGGATGATTTCCATGTGCAGCATGCCGAGGAAGCCGCAACGGAAGCCGAAGCCCAGAGCGTCGGAGCTTTCGGGCGAGTACTGCAGCGACGAGTCGTTTAGCGTGAGCTTCTGCAGCGCATCGCGGAAGTCTTCGAAGTCATCCGAGGTCACCGGGAACAGACCGGCGTAGACCTGCGGCTGAATGCGCTTGAAGCCCGGCAGCACGTCGACGTCCGGGGTGCTGCTCAGGGTCAGGGTGTCGCCGACCGGAGCACCGTGGATGTCCTTGATGCTGCCGATGATGAAGCCCACTTCACCGGCCTTGAGGTCGGCGGTCGCCGTGTGCTTGGGGGTGAACACGCCGACGCTGTCGACCAGGTGCACCTTGCCGGTGGACTTGACCAGAATCTTGTCGCCCTTCTTGACTCGGCCCTGGCGCACGCGCACCAGAGAGACCACGCCCAGATAGTTGTCGAACCAGGAGTCGATGATCAGCGCTTGCAGTGGCGCTTCGATATCGCCAGTCGGCGCGGGAATGGTCTGTACCAGACGCTCCAGCACTTCGAGCACGCCCATGCCGCTCTTGGCGCTGCAAGCCACGGCGTCGGTGGCGTCGATGCCGATGATTTTCTCGATCTCGTCCTTGACGCGATCCGGATCGGCCTGCGGCAGGTCCATCTTGTTGAGGACCGGCATGACTTCAAGGCCCTGCTCGATGGCCGTGTAGCAGTTGGCTACCGATTGCGCCTCGACACCCTGGCCAGCATCAACCACCAGCAACGCGCCTTCACAGGCCGCCAGCGAGCGGCTGACTTCGTAGGTGAAGTCAACGTGACCGGGGGTGTCGATGAAATTCAGCTGGTAGGTCTTGCCATCCTGGGCCGTGTAATACAGCGTGACACTGTGGGCCTTGATGGTAATACCGCGCTCACGCTCCAGGTCCATGGAATCCAGTACCTGGGCTTCCATTTCACGGTCGGCAAGACCACCGCACATCTGGATGAACCGATCGGCGAGTGTCGACTTGCCATGGTCAATGTGGGCGATGATGGAGAAATTACGGATATGACTCAAATCACTCACGGGTCAACACTCGAATAAGGCTGCGGGCCGGACGCCCAACGAAAAATAGCCGGGAATTGTACCTGATTTACACGGGCGTGTGCGCATAAGCGTCGCCTCGAACCCTATGGGAGCGGGCTCTGCTCGCCAGGCCTTTGAAAGCGTCCCGGGCAGAGCCCGCTCTCACAGGGACAAAGCAATAAAAAAGGGCACCCCGCGGGGCGCCCTTTTTTGTGTTGCCACCTGTTAGCCGATCATTCGGACAGCTTGAAGGTGATGAAGCTCGCGCGGCCATCACGCAACACGCGCATCGAAACCGAACGATTCTTCGGCAGGCCCTTGGCGATATCGCTGAACTGCTTAGCCGAAGTGAGCGGCTGGTTGTTCAGGTGAGTGATGACATCGCCTGGCTGCAAGCCGATCATGGCTGCCGGGCCGTCCTGCACATCCTTCACCAGGATGCCATTCTGCAGTTCGAGCTGTTTTTTCTGATCGGCGGTCAGATCGCCAACGGTCAGCCCCAATCGGTTGCTGTCGGTATCGGCCGAGGCCTGACCGTTGCCATTCATGTCCGGATCATCAGACGGCATAGCGCCCACGGTGACGTCGACGGTGCGGTGCTTGCCGTCACGAACCACATCGAGGCTGGCCTTGGCGCCCGCCTTGAGACCACCCACCAAGTGCGGCAGGTCGGCAGACATGTCGATTGGCTGGCCGTTCATGCTCAGGATCACGTCGCCCACTTGCAGGCCAGCCTTGGCCGCCGGGCCATCCGGCAGGGTCTGGGCCACCAGCGCACCGGCAGGCTTTTCCAGGCCGAAGGATTCGGCGAGGTCTTTGTTGACCTCTTGAATCACTACGCCCAGCCAGCCGCGATTGACCTTGCCGTCTTTTTTCAGCTGATTGGAAACATCCAGCGCCACATCGATCGGAATCGCGAACGACAGCCCCATGAAGCCACCGGAGCGGGTGAAGATCTGGGAGTTGATGCCGACCACTTCGCCGGCCATGTTGAACAACGGGCCGCCGGAGTTACCCGGGTTGATCGCCACGTCGGTCTGGATGAACGGTACATAGGCATCGTTCGGCAAGGTACGGCCTTTGGCACTGACGATACCCTTAGTGACCGAATGATCGAAGCCGAACGGCGAACCGATCGCCAATACCCATTCGCCCACCTTGAGCTTGTCGGAATCGCCAAGTTTGACCGTCGGCAGATTCTTGCCATCGATTTTCAGCAATGCCACGTCACTGCGCGGGTCGGTACCCACCAGCTTGGCCTTGAGCTCGCTGCGATCGGACAGGCGCACGATGATCGAATCGGCATCGGCAATCACGTGGTTGTTGGTCAGTACGTACCCGTCAGGGGAAATGATGAAGCCCGAACCGAGCGACTGCGCTTCACGCTGGCGATCGCCGCGTGGCGACTTCTGCCCCTTGGGCATGTTGCGCTCGAAAAAGTCGCGGAACATCGGCGGCAAGCTGTCGAGATCCGGCATATCGGCGCTGGCGGTCTTGCTGTCGAGTTTTTGCGTGGTACTGATGTTGACCACCGCTGGCGACGCCTGCTCGACCAAGGTGGTGAAGTCCGGCAACGCCTCGGCCTGCACGGCTGCAATCTGGCCAAGCATCAGCACCGCAGCGCAGATGGAAAGGTAGGATTTGAAACGTGGTATCGACATACGGCTCCCGTTTACAACGAGCGAGATTAAGCAACGTTGTTTAGCAACATGTTCAGCACTGGCCACCCTTGCGGAGTGGCCGCCGCGCACAGCCGTCAAGACTGAACGCAAGCGCCGGACGGGGATCGCGCTACCTGGACATCGGCTGCGCCATCAACGTCCTGCAGAGCTGAGCTATAAGAAAATTCAGATGCTTTTGCAACCGAAGACACTGAATTTTCATCTTGCCAGCGCAAGCATGAAAACTCTGTCAAAGCCTGCACGAGAACCTCGCCGGACGCTGAAACGCAGCGCCGACAAGGGTCGATCATTGCTTCGCCTGGGGATCCAGAGGCCGCATCGACAGGGCGATACGCTCGGCGGTGCCAATTGGAATTTCACCCACCACCGTGACCATGACGTCGCCCTTTGATGTGCTCAAACGACGCGAAACGGCAGCGGTCGGGCCTAGCTGGGTCCGCGCATCCGTAGCCTTGACGCCATTGAGCGGCTCCAGGAAAACCGAGAAACGCGCGAGGCCGTCGTCGTACATCAGGCTACTGACCGTCGATTTGCTGTCTTGATCCTTGCGCACTGCGCTGTTGGCCAGCTCGAAACCGGGCGGTAGCCAATCGGAATGCCAATTGATGGGCCCGGCCGGATCCTTGACCGCAGCCACTTGTGCCACCGGATTGCAGTTCTTGCTGGCACTCAGGTCGGCATCGCTTGGACTGGCCGGATCGAAACGGGTGAACTGGAAACGCTCCAGCAGTTGCCCCTTGTCGTTGAGCAACAACGACTTGAGCAGCAGGCCGGTCTCGCTGTCCAGATGCAGTTCGAAGCCATAACGGTACTGATCCTTGGGCGTCATGGTCACGATGGTGGCTTTGCGGCCAGCCACGCGCGACTCCCCGGCGACCGAAAGGTCGTACCAGGACATGAGCTTCAAAGGATCGAGAGGTCGGGGAGAAGTGGCAGGGGCTACGCTGACGCCCGGCACAAGAGCACCGCTGACGCACTGCGTCTGGCCGTTCACACGCACGACTTCCTGGGCAGAGCCATCGAGCTGCAACAGACGCTCGTTGACTTTGCCGCTCTGGGCGCGATGCCAGATGTCGTGGGTAGAGAAGCTGCCACTGCGTTCGTAGACGAACGTACCCTGATAACTCTGCTGCTGCTCGGCCTGCGCTAGGCGATTAAGCCATTGAGAAGCGTCGCTGGCGGCGAAGGCCGGGACGCTCAAACACCCACCGAGCAACAACGTGACTAGGGTTGAGCCGCGCATGAAACTCCTTACCGGTTTTCCAGGCTCGCAGCACGAGCGTAGGGCAGCGCGGTATCAGTACCTTTCACGGCAGCTTCCTGAGCATGCTGGCGCAGATACCCTGGCAGCTTCTGGTCTTGCCAGCCGGCCTGGTTCTGCAGAACGCCGTTGGCCATCGGCCCGGTGCTCGGCTGCTCGCCACCTTCAGTGTAATTGGCCAATACAGCAGGGCCCTGTGCCTGCGGCACCGACGGACCCGACTGTGCAGGTTGCTGTTGAGCGAGCTGTGCGCCAGTGACTTCGTCGTGGTTGTACAAGCGTACGCCTGCCAACACGGCAACGGTAACGGAAGCGGCGACCGCCAAGCGACCCAAACTACGCCAGGCACGCGGCTTGGGTGCGGCCGGCGCAGCCTCGTCGGCCAGTGCGGCGGACACAGCGGCAGCCAGATCCAGCTTGGGATCGAGCAAATCCTTGTGCATCACAGCACGGGCAACTTGGTAGCGAGACCAGGTAGCACGGGTTTCGGCATCGTCAATGGCACTCAGTACCCGACGTATTTCCAGTTCGTCCGCTTCGTTATCCATCACTGCGGACAGCGATTCCTGCAGGGCTTCACGACTCATGGCGTTCCTCTCTTGGCTATCGCCGCTGTCTCAGGATTCCTGCAACAACGGCTGCAGGGCTTTATCGATGGCTTCCCGAGCTCGGAATATCCGAGAGCGAACGGTACCCACCGGACACTGCATGACACTCGCAATGTCTTCATAACTCAGACCGTCGAATTCACGTAAAGTTAGTGCCGTACGCAAATCTTCTGGCAGTTGCTGGATGGTGCGATGGACAGTGCCTTCGATTTCATCCCGCAGCAGAGCGCGCTCCGGAGACTCAAGATCCTTGAGACCGTGATCGCCGTCGTAGAACTCTGCGTCTTCAGAACTCACATCGCTATCTGGCGGCCGGCGTCCGCGGGACACCAGATAGTTTTTCGCCGTATTGATGGCGATACGGTACAGCCACGTGTAAAACGCGCTATCACCGCGAAAATTGCCAAGAGCCCGGTACGCCTTGATGAACGCTTCCTGCGCGACGTCCTGCGCCTCATGAGTGTCGTGCACGAAACGCACGATCAATCCGAGAATCTTGTGCTGGTACTTGAGTACTAACAGATCGAAAGCTCGCCGGTCTCCGCGTTGTACGCGCTCGACCAGCTGCTGATCCTCTTCCTGGGTTAGCATGCACACTCCTCAGTGAACGTTAAGGAGCATCGCAAAAGGCATCGTTCAGGCTTGCAAACATAGACTCGGGCTTTTCGCAAAAGTTCTCCCCTTCAAGCAAGTTTTCCTGCAGCCCTTGCGGGCGTTGCACGAAAAACGCAGCACGGACCGGGCCGGCTGCGCCAATAATCTTGTCGTTGAAACCCGAAGTGCTTCGCAAGCGCAAGTGCACAGCCGATTCGACGCTGTACCTTTTGTAGGTAACCCCTTATGGATTCAACGTCCATACAGAAAGTTCCCCCTGAATTCTCAAGCTTTCGTGCGATGCAGCTCACTATTGTGCCGCTACGCCTGTCTATATACTAGGGAACGTTTCCCTCAATCGACACGGCAAACGCACCGGATCCGGGCGCAGCAACGCTTCGACCTCGATAGAGCTTGATTATTGGCGGCCTGCCCCGCCTTCGTCAGTCGTCTCGTGGAATCATAATAATGACTCAACAGTTCCAACATGATGTTCTGGTAATCGGCAGCGGCGCGGCCGGCTTGAGCCTGGCGCTGAACCTGCCGAGCGATGTACGCGTGGCGGTCCTGAGCAAAGGTGATCTGCATAACGGCTCGACTTTCTGGGCCCAGGGCGGCGTCGCTGCGGTGCTGGACGATACCGACACCGTGCAATCCCATGTCGAGGACACCCTCAATGCGGGCGGCGGCCTATGCCATGAAGATGCCGTGCGTTTTACCGTCGAGCACAGCCGCGAAGCCATCGAATGGCTGATCGCCCAAGGCGTGCCTTTCACCCGCGACGACAGCAGCGAACACGACGACGGCCATTTCGAATACCACCTGACCCGCGAAGGCGGCCACAGTCATCGGCGCATCATCCACGCCGCAGACGCCACGGGCGCGGCGATCTTTACCGCGCTGCTCGAACAGGCGCGGCAACGACCGAACATCGAATTGCTGGAACAGCGGGTCGCCGTCGACCTGATCACCGAACGACGCCTAGGCCTGAGCGGTGATCGCTGCCTGGGCGCTTACGTGCTAGACCGCCGCAGCGGCGAGGTCGATACCTTCGGCGCGCGCTTCACCATCGTCGCCACAGGCGGCGCAGCCAAGGTCTACCTCTATACCAGCAACCCCGATGGCGCGTGCGGCGATGGCATCGCCATGGCCTGGCGCGCCGGCTGCCGGGTTGCCAATCTGGAGTTCAACCAGTTCCACCCGACGTGTCTTTATCACCCACAGGCCAAGAGCTTCCTGGTCACAGAGGCACTACGCGGCGAAGGCGCGATCCTCAAACTGCCCAATGGCGATCGCTTCATGCCGCGCTTCGATCCGCGTGGCGAATTGGCGCCGCGCGACATCGTGGCCCGCGCCATCGACCACGAGATGAAGCGCCTGGGGGTCGACTGCGTCTATCTCGACATCAGCCACAAGCCAGCAGAGTTCGTCAAAGCGCACTTCCCCACGGTGTACGAACGCTGCCTGACGTTCGGTATCGATATCACTCGCCAGCCCATCCCAGTAGTGCCCGCCGCGCACTACACCTGCGGCGGCGTAATGGTCGATCAGCAAGGCCGCACCGACGTACCCGGCTTGTATGCCATCGGCGAAACCAGTTTCACCGGCCTGCATGGTGCCAACCGCATGGCCAGCAACTCGCTGCTGGAATGCTTCGTGTATGGCCGATCGGCCGCCGCCGATATCATCGCGCAACTGCCCAGCACGCCGATGCCCGAGCAGTTGCCGCGCTGGGACGCCAGCCAGGTCACCGATTCGGATGAAGATGTGATCATCGCCCACAACTGGGACGAGCTGCGGCGCTTCATGTGGGACTACGTGGGAATCGTGCGCACCACCAAGCGGCTGCAGCGCGCCCAACACCGGGTGCGCTTGCTGCTGGACGAGATCGACGAGTTCTACAGCAACTATAAAGTCAGCCGCGATTTGATCGAGCTGCGCAATCTGGCCCAGGTGGCTGAACTGATGATTCGCTCGGCCATGGAGCGCAAGGAATCGCGCGGGCTGCATTACACCCTGGATTATCCATTGATGCTGGACGAGGCAGTGGACACGGTGCTGGACCCGAATACCGCAGTGTAGCCTTCGCGGGCAAGCCATGCTCCCACAAGTACATCACTCAGGAACTGCCGCTGTGGGAGCAAAGCTTGCTCGCGAAGAGGCCATCAGCGGCGCCGCACATCAGCCTGCCTTCCCACTGCCGCCCATCTGCGTCGGCTGAATTTCAGTCGCACCCGCAAGCGGCGGTGCTGATCGGCAGGCAAAGCGTCGGCGGGAATGCACACACTGCGGCTGAACCACTGCCCTGGCCGGCGATAACGAATGATCACCCACCCTGGCAGCGCCACACTGTCATGGCGCAGCTGCACCGGCTGCCACCCTGCCCGCTTGCTCCATAGCTGCCAGCCACTTCGGTCGCGGCGCAAACCGGTCACGGCCAAAGGATGATTCAGCAGCACCTGTCGAGGCATGACCCAGACAGCATGGGCCAGGCACAGCGCCAACAAGGCCAGCTTCACAGCCCCGGGCACCGCGAGCATCAGGCAAGCCAGCAACGCCAGCAGGTGCCCACCCGCGCACACTGCCGACAAGCGCCGGGACGCTTGCCAGCGGCACTCGAACCGATCACTTGGGCTGGACACGGTCCAGAATCATGCGAACCATGCGCTGCAACTCGGGATCTTCGGACTCGGCACGCTCCATGAACCAGCCGAACATGTCCTGATCCTCGCACTCCAGCAGCTTGCGGTAGCACTCGCGATCGACATCCCCCAAGTGCGGGTAGACCTCCCGGACAAACGGCACCAGCAGCACATCCAGCTCGAGCATGCCGCGGCGGCTATGCCAGTAGAGCCGGTTGAGTTCAATATCTTCGACCATGGAGCTCTCCTCAAATAGGCGGCCAGTATACAGAGGGGACGATGCCGGGGCATCCGCGACCATCGGCGAAGTGTTTGCGGGGTATATCGCCTTGCGGCGCACGCCGGACAAGGTCACGACCACCACGGTCCCTACCCATTTGCCCGGTGGCGCACTATGATGGGCGCCAGTCTCTTTCCACTGCGAAGACCCATGGCCGATTCCGCTTTTTTCTGCCCGCTGTCCCACGAGGGCGTTGTTGCCGTGCGTGGCTCAGATGCCAGCAAGTTTCTGCAAGGTCAACTGACCTGCAACCTCAATTACCTGGATCAGGATCACGCCAGCCTAGGCGCGCGCTGCACGCAGAAAGGCCGCATGCAGTCCAGCTTTCGCATCTTGTTGCAAGGTGACGGCTGCCTGCTGGCGATGATCAGCGAGCTGATCGAACCGCAACTGGCGGATCTGAAAAAATACGCAGTGTTCTCCAAATCCAAGCTCACCGACGAAAGCACCGCGTGGGTCCGTTTCGGCCTGCAGCAGTCGCCACTGGGCGATGCCGGCACACGTGATACCAGCGATCCCAGCCAGGCGCTGCTCGAGGAGCTTGGTCTGAAGCTGGCCGAGGACACCCACAGCGTCGCCCGGGCCGGGGAGCTGATCGCCGTTCGCGCCTCCGCCGACCGTGTCGAACTCTGGGGGCCTGCCGAGCAGGCGTCCGCCCTGCAGGCAAAACTTGCCGCGCATCTGCCGCAAGCACCACTCAACGACTGGTTGCTGGGCCAGGTGCGCGCCGGCATCGGCCAGGTCATGGCCCAGACCCGCGAACTGTTCATCCCGCAGATGCTCAACCTGCAAGCCGTGGGCGGTGTCAGCTTCAAGAAAGGCTGCTATACCGGACAAGAAATCGTCGCGCGCATGCAGTACCTGGGCAAACTCAAGCGTCGCTTGTACCGTGTTGCCCTGGCCGCTGAAACCCTGCCCAAGCCCGGCACGCCGTTGTTCGAACCCAGCCGCACCAGCGCCATCGGCGAGGTGGTACTGGCCGCCCAGGCCGCCAGCGGTATCGAATTGCTGGCCGTGCTGCAGGCCGATGCCGTCGAAGGCGGCGGGATTCACCTCGGCGACGCCAACGGCCCGTCGCTGAGGCTGCTGACGCTGCCCTACGAGCTGGACCGCGATCGCGAGATCCAGCGCTGAATCCAGTGTGCCAAGCGTTCCCAAAGGTGCCTGCAAGCCCAGCCGTTCAGCACCGCACCCACTTTCGAGTACCGAGATGAGCAACCTGGCGGAAACCGTTCAAAAGGACCTGCTGGCAGCGATCGACAGGGACGATCTGATGCTGCCGACACTGCCTGAGGTGGCCCTGCAGATCCGCGAAGCCGCTGAAGACCGCGACATCAACGTCAGCGAACTGAGCAAGGTCATCGGCCGCGATATCGCCCTGTCCGCACGCTTGATAAAAGTGGTCAATAGCCCCCTGTTGCGGGGCAGCTGCGAAGTCACCGCGCTGCACACGGCAATCACCCGGCTGGGCGTCAATTACAGCTGCAACCTGGCCATCGGCCTGGTGATGGAGCAGATCTTCAACGCCCGCTCCTCGGTGGTCGAACAGAAGATGCGCGATATCTGGACCACCAGCGTGCAGACCGCCGGCATCGCCTACGAGCTTTGCCGGCACAGCGCAAGCGGCCTCAAACCCGATCAGGCGGCGCTGGCCGGAATGATCCACCAGATCGGCGCTCTGCCGATCCTGATCTATGCCGAAGAACACAACGAGCTGCTGTCCGACCCCATCTGCCTGAATCACGTGATCGACCGTATCCACCCGCTGATCGGCGAGCGCATCCTCAAAAAATGGGATTTCCCGGCGCCGCTGGCCAATGTTCCCGAATGCTATCTGCAACTGCATCGCGACCCGGGGGCGGCCGATTATGCGGACGTCGTCCAGATCGCCAGCCTGCTCAATCAACCCGCCCGTGAAGGCGCCTCGGTCAGCAGCCTGGCCAGCTGGCAACGCCTGGGGCTGGGCGATCGCCCACCGATGAGCCACGACGAGTTGACCAGCGCGCGGCAACTGCTGGCATAAACCACGCCTTCAGCGCGGTGGAAAACTGACCCGAACCTTGAGCCCGCCGGCCTCGCCGTCGTGGAGGCTGATACGCGCCAGATGCGCCGTGCAGATCTCTCCGACAATGGCCAGACCCAGGCCGGTGCCAGCGCTGTATTGATTGCGTCGGTAGAAGCGCTCGAACACGCGCTCGCGCTCTTCCAGGGGAATACCCGGCCCGTCGTCTTCCACCTCCAGCACACCGGGTGCCTTGACCCGCAGAATCACGTTGGCACGGGTGTGCGCCAAGGCGTTGTCGACCAGATTGCTGAGCAGTTCATTGAGCAGTGTCGGCTCACCCAGCAGCCATACCGGTTCGTCAGCTTCCAGCGCCAGGGACACACCGCGGGCGTGGGCCAGTGGCGCCATGGCCATGCCCAGCTCTCGCGCCAACGCGGTCAGGTCCAGGCGCTGGGCGCCACCTTCGGCGATGGCCCGCGCGCCGTTCTCGACCCGCGCCAGCGACAGCAGTTGGTTGGCCAGATGGGTCAGGCGATCGGTGCTCTGCCCCGCCGCGTTCAAGGTGTCGCGCCACACCTGCGGTTCAGGGGCGCGCAAACCCAGTTCGAGCCGCGCCTTGAGTGCAGCCAACGGCGTGCGTAATTCATGGGCGGCATCGGCGATGAACTGCGCCTGGCGCTCGAATTGGCGGCGCAGGCGCTCGGTGAAGTGATTGAGGGCCTGCACCAGCGGCAGCAGCTCGCGCTGCACCTCGACCTCGGGCAGCGGCCGCAGGTCGTCGGGGGCGCGGTCCTCCACGGCGCCGCGCAAGCGCTCCAGCGGCCGCAACGCGGCGCTCACGGTAAACCACACCAGCACCAGCGCGCCCAGGCCCAGCATGCCCAGGCGCAGCAGGGTATCGGCCATCAAACTGCGGGCCATGGCCTCACGGGCTTCGTCGGTCTCGGCGACGCGCACTTCGGCCATGCCGTTCATGCCCGGCTCGACCACCGCCTTGAGCAAGCTCACCACCCGCACGTTCTGCCCCTGATAGCGCGCGTTGTAGAAGCTGGCCAGTGCTGGATAGTCGTCAGTGCGCAGGGTGCCCGGCGGTGGGCCGGGCAAGTTCTCGTAGCCGGAGATCAGTTTTTTGTCGATGTCGATGACTTGGTAGTAGATATGCCCGGCGCTGTCGTAAGCGAAGGGATCGAGGGCCAGATACGGCACGTCGGCGCTGAGCAGGCCATCGCGTTCGGACAGCCCGGCGGCGATGGTGCGGGCCGACGCGAGCAGGGTGCGATCGTAGGCGATGTCCGCCGCTTCCCGGCCATTCCAGTAAGCGCTCAGGCCGCTGGCCAGCATCAGCACCGTCAACAAGGTACCGAGGTTCCATAACAGCCGCCCGCGCAGGCTGCCGGGTTCACGCATCGCGTTGCTCCAGCAGGTAGCCGAGGCCGCGGAAGGTGACGATGGCCACCGGGTGCCCGTCGAGTTTCTTGCGCAAGCGATGAACGTAGATTTCGATGGCATCGCTGCTGGCTTCTTCGTCCAGACCGAACACCTGGGCGGCGAGTTGCTCCTTGCTCATCACTCGTCCGGGACGGGCAATCAAGGCTTCCAGCACGGCCTGCTCGCGGGAGGTCAAGGTCAGCACCTCGTCGCCCAGAGTGAAGCGCCGGGTGTCGAGGTCATAGACCAGGGCCCCGCAGCGTTGCTGGCGCTCCCCGCCCAGTACGCTGCGGCGCAGCAGTGCCTTGACCCGCGCTTCGAGCTCGGTGAGTTCGAAGGGCTTGGCCAGGTAATCATCGGCGCCCAGATTGAGGCCATGCACGCGATCCTTGACGTCGCTGCGAGCGGTCAGCATCAGCACCGGGGTGTTACGCCCGCGCCCGCGCAGACGCGCCAGTACCTCGAAACCGTCCAGGCGCGGCAGGCCGACGTCCAGCACCACAACGGCATATTCTTCGCTGGCCAGCGCCAGGTCGGCCGCGACACCATCATGCAAAACATCAACGGTCAGCCCAGTGCTTTTCAGCGCCTGGGCCACGCTGTCGGCGAGTTGCGGGTGGTCTTCTACAAGCAGGACGCGCATGGGTGGGCTCCGGAAAATCAAGAGTGTAATCATAACCCTGTAGCGAGGGGGCTCGCCCCGACAGGCCCTGTCTGAACGTGCGCCGAGTGTCGGATAGGGGCTGGCGAGCGCAAGCCCGCTCGCTACAGATGAGCAGCGCTGTCATGCCGGGCCCAGTAACGAAACAACGGCTCGGCCAGAAACAACACGAACAGCAACCGCATCACCTGCATCGCCGTCACTAGGGGCACCGATAATTGCAAGGTTTCGGCGGTCAGGCTCATCTCGGCGATACCCCCCGGCATCATGCCCAGGGTCAAGGAACGCAGGTCCAGGTGGGTGAACACGCTCAGGCACCATGCACAGGCGGCGGCGATCAGCATGGTCAAGGCCGTGCCCACCAAGGTACGCCCCAGAAACGACGGCGCGCGGCGGAAAAAAGAGCGGTTGAAATGACAACCTAGCCCGCTGCCGATCAGCCACTGACCCAACTGACTGGCGCCCTCCGGCAGGCCAATATGCAAATCGAAGCTGACACTCAGCAACGCGCTCAGCAGCAGCGGCCCGAACAGCCACGGATTGGGCTGCTTCAACCGCTGCCACCCCCAACCCAGCAGCGCGCCCAGCGGAAAGATCAGTGCCAGCCAGCGCCAATCCACCATCGCAGGTTGGGACAACGGTACCCCTTCGCCCAGCAGATACTTGAACAGCGCCGGCACGCACAGCACCACCACCAGCACCCGCAAGCTCTGCCCCGCCGCTACCTGACTGAGGTCGGCACCGTTGCGCGCACCGAGGTTGACCATCTCTCCCGAACCGCCCGGCATGCTCGAGAAGAACGCCGTCGCGCGTTCCTCGCCCGTGCGCCTCAGCAACCACACGCCCACCACCGAGGACACACTGGTGAGCAACGCGCCAAAAAAGATCAGCCCGAAATGGCTGGCCACCTGCTCCAGCACACGGGGGGTGAAATGCAGACCGATGCCCACGCCGATCACCCACTGGCCGAACTTGCGGCCATGGGGGATCTCGCGCAGCTGCCATGGCGTCAGGCAGCGCACCAGGATGATCGCCAGCAACGAGCCGATCATCCAAGGCAGTGGCCAGCCAATCAGGCTGGCAGCGAAACCGCCGGCCAAGCCAGCCAGCGGCGTACTCCACCACGGTAAACCACGGGCTTCAGACATCCGCCACCGCACGGCGCGCCACGCTACGTTTGCGCCAGATGCGCAACAACGGCATCAGCAGCATGATGGCGGTCAGCACCCAGACCCCGAAGGTAATCGGGCTCGACCACAGAATGTCCAGCGCACCATTGGAAATCGACAGCGCCCGGCGCAGGTTCTGCTCCATCAGGCCGCCGAGAATGAAGCCCAGCAGCAACGGCGACAGCGGGAAGTCCAGCTTGCGCAGGATATAGCCGAAGATACCGATGCCCACCATCAGGAACAGATCGAAGGTGGTGGCATGCACCGCATACACACCGATGCCGGTGATGATGGCGATGACGGGCACCAGCGCCCAGTTCGGCACGGCGAGGATGCGGGTGAAGATACGAATCATCGGAATATTGAGGATGACCAGCATGATATTGGCGATGAACAACGAGGCGATCAGGCCCCAGACGATATCCGGCTGCTGCTGAAACAGCAGCGGCCCCGGGGTGATGTTGTACAACGACAGCGCGCCGATCATCACCGCCGTGGTCCCGGAACCCGGCACCCCAAGAGTCAGCATCGGCACCAGCGCGCCACAGGCCGACGCACCGATGGCGGTTTCCGGCGCAGCCAGGCCGCGCTTGTCGCCCTGCCCGAAGTGCCCGCTCGTACCGGCAATGCGCTTCTCGGTCATGTAGGCCACCGCACTGGCCAGGGTCGCACCGGCGCCCGGCAGCACGCCCATGATGAACCCGAGCAGGCCGCAACGGATATTCACCTTGAACACCGAGGCGGCCTCCTTAAGGTTGAACATCATGCGCCCGGTGGCCTTGATCGCTTCCTGGCCGCGATGGGTCTTTTCCAGCAGCAGAAAGATCTCGCTGACCGAGAACAGACCGAGCACCAGCACCACGAACTGGATACCGTCGGCCAGGTGCACGTTGTCACCGGTAAAGCGGTACACGCCACTGTTGGCATCGATGCCGACACTCGACAAGAACAGCCCGATCAGCGCCGCGATAAAGGTCTTCAGCGGTCGGTTGCCGGCCATGCCGCCCAAGCAGACGATGGCGAACACCATCAGCACGAAGTACTCCGCCGGACCGAAGGCGATCGCCCACTTTGCCAGCAACGGCGCGAACAGCACCATGCCGCAGGTGGCGATAAAGGCGCCGATGAACGAACTCCAGGCCGACAACGACAGCGCCACACCGGCCAGGCCTTGGCGGGCCATCGGGTAGCCGTCGAGGGTGGTCATCACGGTCGAGGCTTCGCCGGGGATATTCAGCAAGATGGAGCTGATCCGCCCGCCGTATTCGCAGCCCAGGTACACCGCAGCCAGCAAGATGAGCGCCGACTCCGGCGGCAGGCCGAGGGCGAAGGCGATCGGTATCAACAGCGCGACGCCATTGATCGGCCCCAGGCCCGGCAGCAGGCCGACCACGGTGCCGATCAAGGTGCCGCATAGCGCCGTCACCAGGTTGTAGGGGGTCAGGGCAACGCCGAAGCCTTGCCCCAGATATCCAAGCGTATCCATCGTCAGATCTCCAGGAAATCAAGCAGGCCCAAGGGCAGCGGTACATCCATTACCCGATCGAACAGCCAGTACAAGGCGATGCTCATCAGCGTGATGATTACCACGCTGGGCAGCCAGCGGCCGCCATACAGGCGGGCCATGGGAATGCCGATGAGGATCGAGCTGAGGACAAACCCCAGCGGCTCGAAGAGCCCGGCGAAGACCAATAGCAGCACCGTGCAGATGACGATCTTGTTCAGCGTCGGGCGATCCAGTTGCGGTTCGTCCTCGCTGTGGACGATGGCTGCAGGGCGCACCAGCATGTACAGGAACGACACCCCGAGCAGCGCGAGCATCAGCAGCGGATAGGCGCGGGGGCCGACCGGTTCGTAGGAAAAGGCGGCCTGATAGGGCCAGGCCATCACAGCCAGGGCCAGGCACACCAGCAGCATCGCCAGCGCGAACAGGCGTTGAAAAACGAGCATGGGCAATCCTCCGCAGCGTCGACCAGCGACGCAAGGAAAGGGTCCGAGCGCCGGAGCGCTCAGCGGCGGGTCACTGAATCAGGCCGAATTCCTTGGCCATCACCTTGTAGTCGGCCACCTGTTTTTTCACGTAGGTGTCCAGCTCGGGGCCGGTCATGGCGAAGGGGAAGAGCTCGCGCTGGTCGCGCAACCTGGCGAAATCTTCGGACGCCAGCAGTTTGTCGAAGGCCTCTTTCCACCAGGCGTATTGCTCGTCGGTGACTTTCGGGCCGACATAGAAACCACGTACCACCGGCCAGACGATGTCGTAGCCTTGCTCCTTGGCGGTGGGGATGTCTTTCATCTCCGGCTCGTCGAGGCGCTTGTCGGAGAACACCGCCAGCAGGCGCATGTCGCCGCTCTGGATGTGCGGCATGGAGTCGGAGATGTCGGTACTGCCGACCTGGATGTGGCCGCCGAGCAAGGCCGTGGCAATTTCGCCGCCGCCTTCGAGCGCGACATAGCGCAGGTCGCGCGGGTTGATGCCGGCGGCCTTGGCAATCAGGGCGGTCTGCATCCAGTCCTGGCTACCGACGGTGCCACCGGAGCCGATCACTACTTTGCTGGGGTCGGCCTTGAGGGCTTTGACCAGGTCATCGAGGGTCTTGTAGGGCGAGTCGCTCTTGACCGCGATGGCGCCGTAGCTGGTGCCGACCGCCGCCAGCCAGCGCACGGCACTTTCATCGAAACGACCGAACTTGCCCTGAGCCAGGTTGAGCAACGAGCCACTGGACCAGGCTATCAAGGTCCCGGCATCGGCGGGCCGCTGGGCGACGACTGCGTTGTAGGCGACTGCGCCGACGCCGCCGGGCATGTAGGTCACACGCATGGGGCTGCTGAGGATTTTCTCGTTGACCAGAGCGCTCTGGATCAGCTTGCAGGTCAGGTCGAAACCGCCGCCCGGGGAAGCCGGAGCGATGCATTCAGGGCGTTTGGGTTCGGCGGCGAACAGCGAGCTGGACAACATCACACAGCCAGCGGCCAGGACGAGCGGGCGCAGGGATAGCTTCATGGGGGTTCCTTATTGTTCTTGTTATCGAGTCGCATCATGACGAATCGTATTCAGACGGGTCGGTACCCGCCGTGAAGCGATGCTAGTCCGTGAACCTTTCAGCAACCTTTCAACGTGCGCCAGCAGTGTCGGCCCCTTCGCGAGCAAGCTTTGCTCCCACAGAGTCGAACACCGGTGGGAGCAAGGCTTGCCCGCGAAGGGGCCCGTGAGATCGCCCTCAAACCGCCGGCAGTCGCCAATCGATCGGCGTCAGCCCGTGCTGCTCGAGAAACTTGTTGGTACGGCTGAAATGACCATTGCCGATAAACCCGCGATAGGCCGACAGCGGCGAAGGATGCACCGACTTGAGCACCAGGTGCTTGGTGCCATCGATCAGCTTGGCCTTGCCTTGGGCATGGGCGCCCCACAGCAGGAATACCGAATTGGGCTGGTGCTCGCTGACCACCTCGATGATCCGATCGGTAAAATGCTGCCAGCCCCGATTGGCATGGGACGCTGCATTGGCGCGCTCCACCGTCAGCGTGGTGTTGAGCAACAGCACGCCCTGCTCGGCCCAATGCTGCAGGCAGCCGTGGCCGGGGATGTCGATATTGAGGTCGCGCTTTAGCTCTTTATAGATATTGAGCAACGACGGCGGCGTGGGGATGCCCGGCTGCACCGAAAAGCACAAGCCATGGGCCTGGCCTGGGCCGTGATACGGATCCTGGCCCAGGATCACCACCTTGACCTGATCCAGCGGAGTCAGGTTCAGGGCGTTGAAGATCATCGGCCCCGGCGGAAAGATCTCCTTGCCCGCAGCATGTTCTTCACGCAGGAAATCACGCAGTTGGGCCATGTAGGGCTGATCGAACTCGGCGCGCAGCGCGTGTTTCCAACTGGGCTCGAGTTTGATGCGGTCATCATTGGTTGTCATGGGCTCACCCCGAAAAACTGTGGGCGGACACTAGGAAAGACCATCACACTTGTCAATCGATCTGAGCGATAGTCGGCAGGGTGCACCATAAGAGCCATAATCAGGTGCTGCCCTACAAGAGAGGTCACGATGAATTTGCACTTCGAAGAATTGACGGGAGTGGACGGCGCCCGCATCGGCGTCGCCACCCTGGACGCGGAAAAATCCCTGAATGCCTTGTCGCTGCCGATGATCCAGGCCCTGAGTGCACGCCTCAAGGACTGGGCCGACGATGCCAATATCGCCTGCGTGGTGCTGCGCGGCAATGGCGCCAAAGCCTTTTGTGCCGGTGGCGAAGTGCGCAGTCTGGTCGAGGCCTGCCGCTCGCATCCCGGCGAAGTCCCGCCGCTGGCGGCGCAGTTCTTTACCGCCGAATACGCGCTGGACTATCAACTGCACACCTTCCCCAAGCCGCTGCTGTGCTGGGGCCATGGCTATGTGCTCGGCGGCGGCATGGGTTTGCTGCAAGGCAGCAACGTGCGCATCGTGACCCCGAGCAGTCGCCTGGCGATGCCGGAGGTGACGATCGGCTTGTACCCGGACGTCGGTGCCACGTGGTTCCTGTCGCAACTGCCGGGCAAGCTGGGGTTGTTCCTGGCCATGACCGGCGCGCACATCAATGCCCGTGACGCGCTTGATCTGGGGCTGGCCGATCGCTTTCTGGGCGAAGATCAACTCGACGCCCTGATCGACGGCCTGTTGCAACTCAACTGGCAGGAACAGTCCGCGATCCAGCTCAACAGCCTGCTCAAGGCGTTGCAGACCGAAGCCGCCGCGACCGCCCCTGGCGGACAATGGCTGGCGCGGCGCGAGCGCATCGATCAGGCGCTGGATGTGGTAGACCCGGTGGGGGCCTGGCGCGCCGTCAGTCAGCTGCGCGATGACGGTGACCCGTTGATCGCCCGCGCGGCAAGGACCATGGCCGAAGGCTGCCCGTTGACGGTGCACCTGATCTGGCAGCAATTCGAGCGTGGGCGGTTGATGTCGTTGGCGCAGGTGTTGCGCATGGAATACACCATGAGCCTGAACTGCTGCCGCCATCCGGAATTCAGCGAGGGCGTGCGGGCCCAGTTGATCGACAAGGATAAAACTCCGCGCTGGCACTGGCCGGACGTGGCGGCCATTCCTCAGGCGGTGGTGGATGCGCATTTCAGCAAGGTCTGGGAAGGCCGCCATCCGCTGGCGGACCTGGCCGAGATCAGTTTGTAGCCTGGCTCTCACAGGTACGACGCTGGTGTTGGTTGCACTGTGGGAGCAAGGCTTGCCCGCGACGGGCCAACAAGGACATCGCCGAGTCAGGACCTAGCGACGACCTGGTCCATTGCCGCCGCGGTCATGTCCGCCACCACCACGGTGGTCACCACCATGACCACCACCGTAGCCCGGTGGCGGACGGTGGTCACCTCCACCTGGACCGCCTGGACGTGGCCCGCCGCCCCAGCCGGGGCCCGGACCATGCCCACCGCCGCCCCAACCTGGGCCGGGCCCACGCCCACCGCCCCAGTCAGGCGGAGGTGGTGGACGGTAATGGGGAGGCGGCGCGTAGTAGCGCGGCTGCGGCACCACGTAATATCGCGGCTCTGGACGAGAGTAGTAATACCCGGAGGAATATCCCGGCCCGTAATAGGCGCGGTCAGAGCTGTAGACCTCGGTCTGCTGGTAGTAACTGCCTCCTTCATAGGGTACGCACGCACTGGTCAACACACTCAGGACTGCAATCAAAAGTACTCGTCGATACGTCATGGCGGCCTCCTGGACCGCTGAATAGCACGAACCAGCGACGCTGGTCGGCAACGATCGCCTGGCGATGATCGTCACAGCATCAGACACAAGAAAGGGTGCCGAGTGCGTTTCAGGCAATGGTTTGATACAAACATTACACAATCCTGACACTTCGCCGTCAGAAGCACAAACCCTTGAAAATCAGCGACAAATGGACCAACTGCCCATGTCCAGATGCAGGTGATTACGGTGCGCCGCGTTGTACTCCGGGCCCAGCACTGTATTGAAGCTGCGACAGGCGCCGCGGCTGATCTGGCGCAGGAACAATGCCTTGTCCCCTCCCCCGGTCCAATCAGCCAGCACGCTGATCCGCCGGCCGTCCGCCAGGCGAAAACCGGCCACATCCAAAGCGTTGGCGCTGGCATGCTGACTCAGGCGGCCGCTGCTGCGGTTGTAGACATTGCGGCAGGCAAAGCTGCCGAGGTGGTCGATCTGCGCGACGGGCTGACCGAAAATCTGCCGAGCCGCCGGTTGCAATTGATGGCGCTCGAACAACGCCAGCGCCACGGCCAGCGGGCAGCTGGCGACGAAACTGCTGCTCAGCGCTAAGTCGCCGCCCTGCACGCGGATCACGTTCTGCAAAGGACACTTGGAGGTTGCCGGAGAATCGGCCTGGCGGCTATAGCGCAGGCCTGAGGTGGCCAGCACCTGATCGCACAGGGCCGGGTCATTCTGCAGCCTCGACAGTTTGTAGGAGGTGAGCCAGTTCGGCACTTCTCGAACATCCAGCGGCGCCCACGGATCCCATGCTGACGGAATCTGAACCCACCCGCGCCAATACGCCATGGCCGCGCCTGCGATCAGCAGTACCAACAGCAGCAATACCTTCACGACGACTCAGCGATTGAACAGGCCGTTGAGCTGATCGAACGGCATCGCCTGCTCGGCATAACCGAAGGTGCCCTCGCGAATTTCCAACGCGGCGTTATACAAGGCGCCATAGGCACAGCGCGCGAGGGAGGAGCCGACGCTGATGCGTTTGACGCCCATTTCGGCCAGTTGCGCCACGCTGAAATCGACACCGCCCAGACCCATCAGAATATTGATCGGCTTGGGCGCCAGCGCTTGAACCACGGCCACGATCTGCTCGCGAGTGCGCAAGCCTGGGGCGTAAAGCACATCGGCCCCCGCATCGGCATAGGCCTGCAGCCGGCGAATGGTGTCGTCCAGATCCACGCGCCCGTGCAGAAAGTTCTCTGCCCTCGCCGTCAGCGTAAACGCATAGGGCAACTGGCGCGCCGCCGCCACGGCCGCCGCGATACGCTCGACCGCCACCCCCATGGAGTAGATCGGGTCCTGGGCGCGCCCGGTGGCATCCTCGATGGAACCGCCTACCAGGCCCACGCCCGCAGCATCGGTAATGATCTGAGCGCAGCCTTCGGGATCGTCGCTAAAGCCGTTCTCAAGGTCGGCCGCGACCGGCAATGCGGTGGCATCGACGATCGACAGGGCATTGAGCAGCGTGTCTTCACGGGACAACCGCCCTTCGCCATCCGGCCGCCCCTTCGAATAGGCAAGACCGGCGCTGGTGGTGGCCAGGGCTTCGAAACCCAGACTGGCCAGCAATTTGGCAGACCCGGCATCCCAGGGGTTGGGAATCACAAAGGCGCCCTCGCGCACATGCAGTGCCTTGAAAGCTTCTGCCCTCAACGTTCGAACGTCCATGATGGTGACTCCAGCGGCGGGAAACAGCGAATTCAGAGTAGCCCCAGCTGCTCGACCGGCGGCGCTCTGTCTATAACAGGTAAGGCTGGCAAGCCCGGCAAACGTTCCATCAGCCGCGTATGAAAACGTTGGGCCAACGCCGGTGCCAGCAGATTATCCGAGGTGTGCAGGAAGATATATGGCGCCCGCCCCTCTTCGATCCAGGCGGCAATCTTTTCCACCCAGGGGGTCAAGAATCGCTCGTTGGCTGCCAATTGTGGATGGCCGATAAAACGCACCTGTGGATATTGGCTAAACGCGGCAGGTCGTGGCGGTACCTTGGGCTTTTTCGATTGAGCATGAAGCACGGCGGGGTCGCGAGACTCACAGCTGAACAGCGCCCGCGGATCGAGGCAGATACGCTCCACGCCTCGGTCGGCGAGCAGATGATTGAGCAGGCGTTCTTCGTCACCTTTGGCAAAAAATGCTCGATGGCGAACCTCTACAGCAACGGCACCCTGCAACTCGTCGAGGAACATCGCCAAGGCACCGAGCTGATCGGGACCGAAGGTCGCAGGAAGCTGCAACCACAAAGGCGCGACCCTTTCACCCAAGGGCTTGAGCAACTGCTTGAAGGTCTCGGCATTGGCGATCTGCTCGCGCAAATCGCCCCCATGGCTGATGTCACGGGGGAACTTGGCGGTAAAGCGGAAATGCGCCGGCATGCACTGCGCCCATCGGGCCACGGTTGACTCGGCAGGGCGCGCGTAAAAGGTGGTGTTACCTTCTACGGCATTGAACACCTGGGCATAAAGACCGAGGTAGTCGCTCGCCTTCGCATCCTGCGGATACAGGTATTCGCGCCAGGCGTTTTCGCTCCAGGAAGGGCAACCGATAAAGTAAGGAAGCGGCGGCAGGCTCAAATGTGAACGTCGAGCCCCAGGACTTCCATGTCCCACTCGACGAAGCCCGAGGTGGTCAGGTAGCTGGTCAAGGCGTGAGCCACGCGGGTGCTCATGGAGCGTGGGAAAATCATGTCCTGCTGGCGCGCTGGCAGCGTGTTGGTCGAGCTGCGCGTGCGGGGGGCTTCCTGTGCAATGAATTCTGCCTCGCCTTCGATCCCGTCGTCGTTATCGTCGACGCGCGCAATCGCCTTGCGAGGCTTGCGCTTCACAGGGTAAGAGCGAGAGGAAAGACCATCTATACGCATAGGTCGGACTCAATGCAGGTTCTTGACTACAATGATGGCAATTTAGCGGCACGCCAACAGCAGTGCAATCGCCCAGGTGATAACTAGACCACAGTTATCGCAAAAGGTTTGCCAGAAGTCACATCGGGGCGATGAAATACCTGATTCAGGCGTGGATGCCAGCATCCTGATAGCACTTTTTGCGATAAAGCGACTGGCGCCTTCGCGGGCAAGCCTTGCTCCCACAGTGCAATGCCGCACCCGAGCCGTACACCCGTGAGAGCAAGGCTTGCCCGCGAAGAGGCCGTTCTGCTTGCCCAGCACCATGGAATCTCCCGCAGGCTCACGACTCAAGATCGATCAACACGGTGGGAGCAGGGCTTGCCCGCGAAGAGGCCGGGCAAGCCAGCCCGAGTCCTGCTGGAGTCAACGCGCCTTTGGCGTCGCGACCTTATCGCGCAGGTACACCGGTTGTGCCAGATCGGCGGGCACTGCCTCGCCGCGCGCCCAGGCGAAACGAGCCAGGGTCAGCAGATCCTGAGCATGAGGCAAGGCGCTGGCGTCGAATGCGTCGGGCTTGACCGCCAGCCGCTCGGCATAGCCCCAGCCGGTGCCCGCACCGAACCAATGGCCGTTGGCGGCATCAGGCAATGCCACCTGTTCAGGGGCGAGCACCGCCTCCTCGCCCTGCAGGCGCATCTCCCCTTCGACGGCGGCGTAGCAACCCCAGTACACCTCGTCCATACGCGCATCGATAGCGGCCGCTACCTGAGTTGCGCCCTGCACCCGATGGGCGCCCTGGGCCAGCACCGCCAGGTTGGAGACCGGCAAGACCGGGCGATCAAGCCCGAAAGCCAGGCCCTGCACCACGCCGATGGCGATACGTACCCCGGTGAATGCTCCAGGGCCGCGACCAAAGGCGATGGCATCGATAGCCGACAGCGGCGCGCCGATGTCGGCCATGATCTGCTTGATCATCGGCAGCAGCTTCTGGGCATGCAGGCGCGGGATCACTTCGTAATGGCTCAGCACCTTGCCATCATGCAGCACGGCAACGGAACAGGCTTCGGTGGCGGTATCCAGGGCCAACAAGGTGGTCATCGGCAATCTCTATTCTATACAGGCGGGCGGGCTAAAAAAGGAGCGGCATTATAAACGCGAAACGGCCCGCAAGCGGACCGTTGTCGATACAACCGTGCAATCAGCTCAGCGCAGCCAGCACCTTGGCGGTGATATCGTCGACCGAGCCCACGCCTTCGATATGGGTGAACTTCGGCTTGCCCTTGTCAGCTGACAACTTCTGGTAGAACTCGATCAGCGGCTCGGTCTGCGAATGGTAGACCGACAGACGATGACGCACGGTCTCTTCAGTATCGTCCTTGCGCTGGACCAGTTCATCGCCAGTCGCGTCGTCCTTGCCCGCAACCTTGGGCGGGTTGTAGTCAACGTGGTACACCCGACCTGATGCCTCATGCACACGGCGGCCAGCGATACGCTTGACGATCGCTTCGTCGTCGACGGCGATCTCGACCACGTAATCCAGGGTCACGCCGGCGTTCACTAGCTCTTCGGCCTGAGGAATGGTGCGTGGGAAACCGTCGAACAGGAAGCCATTGGCGCAGTCAGCCTGAGCGATGCGCTCCTTGACCAGAGCAATGATCAGGTCGTCCGAGACCAGACCGCCGCTGTCCATCACACTTTTGGCCTTGATGCCCAGCTCGGTACCGGCCTTGACGGCTGCGCGCAGCATGTCCCCGGTGGAGATCTGGGGAATACCGAATTTCTCGGTGATGAACTTTGCCTGAGTACCTTTGCCGGCCCCGGGAGCTCCCAGCAGAATCACGCGCATTGATATGCTCCTCAAAATTTTTATATGAAAACCGTCAAACTTGCCCCCAACAACGCTAACTGCTTGAGGGTTATCCAAAAATCGGTCGTGGCCCACAAAAAGGGCCAAAAGGCTGATCAAGATACACAGCGGGCACAGCCCACACAAGCCACCGAAAGTCGCAGGCACCCGCCCCTGGCAAAAGGTGCAACCCGAGGGTGCACCCGTGCCTGAATCACGCGCCGCAAGGCTGATCCCGCGAACCGGCAGCTATTGCCACCGGCGACGGCTTCGGCCATCCCCTCAACCGGTATTGCGCAACCCGGCGGCGATGCCTGCCACCGTGACCAGCAGCGCCTGTTCCAGAGGGCTGTCGAGGGACGCCTCGCGCTCGCGCGAACGAGCCAGCAGTTCGGCCTGGAGCTGGTGCAGCGGGTCCAGATAGGTGTTGCGCAAGCTGATGAACTCAAGGGTTTCAGGGCTATGGGCCAGCAGTTGTGACTGCCCGGTCAGGCCCAGCACCACGGCGCAGCACTGCGACAATAGGTCGCGCAATCGAGCCCCTAACGGCAGCAGCTCGGCGCTGACCAGGCGCTGGTCGTAGAGCCGGGCGATGTCCATGTCGGCCTTGGCCAGGACCATCTCGAGCATGTCGATACGGGTACGGAAAAACGGCCAGTGCTCGCGCATCTGCGCCAGGCGTTCGCCGTCGCCGCGGGCCAGGGCGTTTTCCAGCGCCGCCTCCCAGCCTAGCCAGGCTGGCAGCATCAGGCGCGTCTGGGTCCAGCCGAAAATCCACGGAATGGCCCGCAGGCTTTCGATCCCGCCCTGACGACGCTTGGCCGGGCGACTGCCCAGCGGCAGGCGCCCCAGCTCCTGCTCGGGCGTGGACTGGCGGAAGTACTCGACGAACTGTGGGTTTTCCCGCACAACCGCGCGGTAGGCCTTGACCCCGTCGGCCGCCATCTGGTCCATCACCTCGCGCCAGGCAGGCTCCGGCATGGGCGGCGGCAACAGGGTCGCCTCCAGGACCGCTGCCAGGTACAGATTGAGGTTTTGCTCGGCGATCGCCGGCAGACCAAATTTGAAACGAATCATTTCCCCTTGCTCGGTGGTGCGGAAACGCCCGGCCACCGACCCCGGCGGTTGCGACAGAATGGCCGCGTGCGCCGGGCCGCCACCGCGCCCGACCGTACCGCCGCGGCCGTGGAACAGCAGCAACTCGACCTGTTGCTCACGGCAGATCTGCACGAGTTTTTCCTGCGCTCGATACTGCGCCCAGGCCGCCGCTGTGGTGCCGGCGTCCTTGGCCGAATCGGAATAGCCGATCATCACTTCCTGCGGGCCGTGCAAACGGCTGCGATAGCCAGGCAACAACAATAATTGCTCGATCACCGGGCCGGCGTTGTCCAGGTCAGCCAGGGTTTCGAACAGTGGCACCACGCGCATCGGCCTTAATATTCCGGCTTCCTTGAGCAACAGCTGCACGGCCAGCACGTCGGAGGCCGCCCCCGCCATGGAGATCACATAAGAGCCCAGCGAGGCCGCTGGCGCTGCGGCCACCTCTCGGCAAGTCGCGAGGACCTCGGCGGTTTCCGCGCTGGCCTTGAAATGCGCGGGCAATAGCGGGCGCCGACTGGCCAGTTCGCGTAGCAAAAAGGCGATGCGTGCGTCTTCGTCCCATTCCGCGTAGCGCCCTAGCCCCAGGTAATCGGTGATTTCGCTCATGGCCCCGGTGTGTCGGGACGAATCCTGACGCACGTCGAGGCGCACCAGGAACAGCCCGAAGGTCACTGCGCGACGCAGGCAATCCAGCAGCGGGCCGTCGGCGATCACGCCCATCCCGCAATCATGCAACGACTGGAAACACAATTGCAGCGGCTCGAGCAGTTCGCGGTTGCTGTCCAGCACCTCGGCGCCCGCCGGCTGGGTCTGCACCAGTGAGGCGTGGGCCCAGTTGCGCGTGGCCCGCAAGCGCTCGCGCAGTTGCTTGAGCACGGCCCGATAGGGCTCGGCGGTTTCGCCTGCTGCCGCGTGCAACGCCGGGCTGGCCTGTTGCATCGACAGTTCGGCGGCCAGTTGATCGACATCTCGCAAAAACAGGTCGGCGGCCATCCAGCGCGCCAGTAACAGCACCTCACGGGTCACTGCGGCCGTCACGTTGGGGTTGCCGTCTCGGTCACCGCCCATCCACGAGGCAAAGCGCACGGGCGCTGCTTCCAGGGGCAGACGCAGGCCGGTGGCAGCATGCAGGTCGTGATCGGCCTTGCGCAGGTAGCTGGGGATGGCGTGCCAAAGCGAATGCTCGATGACCGCAAAGCCCCACTTGGCCTCATCGACGGGGGTCGGCCGGATACGGCGGATTTCCTCGGTATGCCAGGCCTCGGCAATCAGCCGTTGCAGGCGTTGCTTGATCTGCTCGCGTTCGGCCGGGATCAGGTCGCGGTGGTCCTGGGCCGCCAGTTGCGCGGCGATGGCATCGTATTTCTGGATCAGTGTGCGGCGCGCCACCTCGGTCGGGTGCGCGGTGAGCACCAGTTCGATCTCCAGCTTGCCCAACTGCCGGGCGAGGGAGTCGGCGCTATGGCCACTGGCCTTGAGGCGTTCGAGCAGCTCCGGCAGCACCCGGGATTCAAACGGCGCGGGCTGGTCAGCATCACGGCGGTGGATGAGTTGATACTGCTCGGCGATATTGGCCAGGTTGAGGAATTGGTTAAAGGCCCGCGCCACCGGCAGCAGTTCTTCTTCGCCCAGATCCTTGAGGCTGGAACTCAGTTGCTCGGCGCCATCGTCACCGGTGGCGCGGCGATCGGCCTTGGCGCCATGGCGTATACGCTCGATCTTCTGCAGGAACTCGTCGCCGTACTGTTCGCGTACGGTATTGCCCAGCAGTTCGCCGAGCAGGTGCACGTCCTCGCGCAAGCGGGCATCGATATCGGTCATCCGTACTCTCCGTGTCTTGGCATTGTTGTCGGGGTTACAGGCGCTGATTCGCGGGTAAAGAACAGGCCAGGCGTTGGGCCGAGGATGAACAATCAGCCCGCGCGCCGCTCTAAAGCCTAGAGTGCCCATCGTCATGCATTCTTACAAGAGTGCATCGAACCGGATGGGGAACCCGCCGCCTGATGAGGTCCACATGAAAATTCGCGAGCTCGCGCAACACTGGGAAGAAAGTGCCAAAGGCCGTCTGACCGACACCGGCTACAACATCCATCTGGACGTCGAGTCGGCCGCCCGCCTGGCGGCGCTGACCGAGATGTACCCCAAGCATCATCCTGAAGAACTGCTCGGCGAATTGATCGGCGCAGCCCTGGAAGAGCTTGAAGCCAGCTTCCCCTACGTCAAGGGCACCAAGGTGATCGCTACCGACGAAGAAGGCGACCCGCTGTATGAAGACGTCGGCGCTACCCCGCGATTCCTCGCGCTGTCACGTCAGCGCTTGCAAGACCTTACCTCCCCGGATTGAACCCGTGGCGAGGGGGCATGCTCCCTCGCCACACAGACCCAAGCGTTCTGCTCTGCTCTTCATTGATCCACCTCAACCGTTAGCGCCAGAAAAACTTCCGATCGGAATTTTTTCTGAACTATTCGAAAATCTCTTGAGTCCCAAAGTTTAGCCATTGCAGAAAAAGGCACCTTGGCATGACGCCCACAACAGGCGCAGCAGGCCCGCCACTGTCATGGATATTCGTTGTTTTGGGAGTTTTCCTATGGAGTTGAAAATCATGAAGACCCGTCCTGCCGTCACTGCTTTTCCTCAACTGCGCGGGCTCAAGCTGGCTGCCCTGGCGCTGGGTTCGAGCCTCATCCTGGCCGGCTGCGCCGGTAATCCGCCGACCGAGCAATACGCGCTGGCACAATCGGCTGTCAACAGTGCGGTCAGCGCTGGCGGCACCGAATACGCTGCAGTAGAAACCAAGTCCGCTCAGGACAAGTTCAAGCAGGCCGAAATAGCCATGCACGATGAACACTACGAACAGGCCAAGGTTTTCGCCGAACAGGCCGAGTGGGATGCCCGCGTCGCCGAGCGTAAAGCTCAGGCCGTGAAAGCCCAGAAAGCCGTTCAAGATGCCAATCAGGGCGTGCAGGACATCCGCAAGGAAGGCCAGTACAACCTCCAGCAGCCCGCTCAGTAAGCGCTGCACTGATTCGACATCGCATCGAGAATTGATAAAAGGACTACCGCTATGCGCAAGCAATTGATGATCCCTGCCCTGCTGGCCCTGAGCGTCGGCCTGGCCGCCTGCTCCACGCAACCCAACGCCGAGCTGGAGCAAGCCCGTACCAACTTCTCCGGCCTGCAAAGCAACCCTAAATCCAGCACATTGGCCGCCCTGGAAACCAAGGACGCCTCGGAGTGGCTGGACAAGGCTGACCAGGCCTTCCGCAACAAGGATGACGAGAAAAAGGTCACGCAGATCTCTTACCTCGCCAACCAGCGCGTAGAAGTGGCGAAAGAAACCATCGCCCTGCGCTCGGCTGAAGAAGAGCTGAAAAACTCTGCCGCCAAGCGTGCTCAGGCGCAACTGGACAACCGCGATGCGCAGATCAAGAAGCTGCAGCAAAGCCTGAATGCCAAGCAGACTGACCGTGGCACCCTGGTGACCTTCGGCGATGTACTGTTCGACCTGAACAAAGCCGATCTGAAATCAAGCGGTCTGGTCAACGTCAACCAACTTGCCCAGTTCCTGCAAGAAAACCCTGATCGCAAAGTGATTGTCGAGGGTTACACCGACAGCACCGGCTCCGCCGCCTACAACCAAAGCCTGTCAGAGCGTCGTGCCGGTTCCGTGCGCCTGGCGCTGGTGAAGATGGGCGTCGACCCATCTCGCGTAGTGTCGCAGGGCTATGGCAAGGAGTACCCGGTAGCGGACAACAACAGCGCTTCGGGCCGTGCCATGAACCGTCGTGTGGAAGTGACCATCTCCAACGACAACCAGCCAGTTGCGCCACGCTCTTCGATGAAGTGATAGCGCATCGTTGAATGCTGAAAAAATCCCGCCGCCCAGGCGGGATTTTTTATGCACGCTCGTTAGCACCGCCACCGAATGGCCGGGCGGCAGGCATGTACCGCCCTGTCAGGCTCGTTAAAGGGATCAATAGCGCCTCCGATCCCAGTGGAATGAGCATCATGACCGACAGCAACGCCACATCGTCCACCCGCCAGTACGACACGCTGGTGTCGCCTCTCGAATCCGCCGACGAGCCCGCCTGGCTGCGCAACGCCGCACCTCAGGAGCGTCGCCAGTTGTTTGAAAACCAGCGCAGTGGCCGCTTGGCAAGGCGCGAAGCCACCCAAGCCTTCGTCGCGCTGCCTAGCCTCTATCACCATCACCGCGCCATCCTGACCCACAGCGACGCGGCAGACATCACCCCGCAGACCCTGCTGGCTCTTCACCAGCAACAGCCGTTGAACACCGACTACATCGACAACCTGACCGGCACGCTGGACAGCTCGACGCTACGCAGCGCCAAGGAACATGCCTACCTGGCCACCCTGCGAGAGGAATTCACGCGAGCGACGCTTCGAGGCACGCTGGGCAAAGAGGGCCGGACCCTGCTGGAGTGGATCATCGGCGCATACCATACCGGCTCGCCAGAATTCGCCGACCTAGGCCCTTACCTCGGTACAGGCGTAGCGGTGTGCGCGGCGCTGCAATTGCACACCGACACCGTGCTGGCCGACATCATCCTGCTAGGCCCGGATGACGATGACACAACGTGTGTCGCCTTCGTGCCCGGCCATCCACAACACCCGCTCAAACAGTACCCGACTCGCAAGCACTTCTTCACCAGCCTGCGCCGGGACCTGCTCGACAGTGAATTCCAGCAGTATTTCAGCCGCTTCATTGCGCTGCCGCACCAGCAGCGGGTATTGGCCAGTTGGGCCGGGCGTCAAGCCGTGCTGGATCTACCAATGGCGGCCAAGCCACTGGAACAGACGCTGCGCAGCTACGCTCACACCCAGATGGCGGCGCGGGTGCTCGACGATGCCCGGTACCTGATTCCCCTCGACGCACCGTCGGCCAAGGCGCTGCAAACGTTGCGCCCCAGCTATGCGACGCTTTTGCAGGAACATCTGCTGCTGGGCGCCGGCGTCGGTATCGGCCCCGGCGAAGAGGATGAAGGGCGGGCGCCTTCTGACTGGCTCGCGCCCTTCAGGGCAGTCAAGTTGCAGGACGCGAGTGGTTACCGGCGCTGGCTGCCGGACCTCAGCGACTACCGTCTGAGCAGCGCCAACAGCCCAATGGGGGACCCGGACGCGCAAGGCATCTATACCGCGGGCGAGCACAAGGCAATCGCGATCAATCAAGCGTTCTACCGTATCGAGAAGACCGCCAATGGCCGTTGGCGCTTGCTGCACCCCAGCGCCACCAGCGTCTATCTACCGGCGCTGCGACACAACGGTGCGGGCGCCTGGCATCATCACCTCGAGCAGCCGCAATACTGGGACCGCCTGGCCCTGCTGCGCCGCCTGGGGCCGCTGAGCGCAGGCTTCACCGACGAACGCCTGCTGGAGCTGGGGCGCGTGAGCGGCGTCGGCAATGCCGAACTGCGCCGGGTCTATCAACTGGACAAACCAGTGCCAGCGCTGCTGCTGCATGTATTGCAACGTGCTCGTATTCAGAACGAGGTCAGCCAGATCATGGCCTTGATCGCCAACGGCATGCCCGTGCCCGAAGGTTACCAAGTGCCACAGTTGGACGCGTTCTATGAGGCAGTGGCGATCCGCAACGGCCAACAGCCACGCCCCCATTCAAGACGCGTGACTCGCAGCGGCGACTCCACTCCCACGCCTTTGCCGTGCGATGGCAATTGCACGCCTCCCTCTCTGGACCTCTACCTGCAATGGTTCGCGCGGCTGAGCCGGGCGATCGTCACCCATCGTTACGAGTTGGCGCAGCTCGACACCGA
>CAJCIO010000019.1 GCA_903970465.1 Gammaproteobacteria bacterium | reverse complement strand
CCTTGATCTCGCCCGACGCTGGGGGCAAAGCAAGCGCCGCGACAGCGGCATCCTGTTCGTCGGTGATCACCCCTCACAGCTCCGGGCAAACGATCTGGCGGCGCTGCATGCTGCCGTGGATGCCAACACCGCTGCCGTCGTCCTGCAGGCCGACTGTAAGGACATGACCGTCGAGTACTGCCAGGCTGCGTCGAGATTGTGCCGCGATCTGCATATCCTGCTGGTCATCGATGGCAGTGCCGACCACCCGCCCTTGGTGAAAGAAGCCACTTGGGGCATCGATGCCGACATCGTCATTGTCGACCACGATCGCAATCATGGCTTCCTGCAGCCAGCCTTTGTGGTGCGCAGCCACACTGATGGCCTGGAAGCCCTGGCGCGTTTTCGCGGGTAGCGAGACCCTGTGGTTCACCGTAAAAATCGCATCGACGCGACCGGCGCTTTCGCGGGCAAGCCTTGCTCCCACCGTCGTACGACAAGCCGCCGCACCACCAACCCCCTACATCCGGCCAGGTAAAAATACCGTCTTGCGTTATCGCGCAACGTCCCGAGCCAGCCAGGTTGGGCTCGGGCGCTTTTTTCGCACTGAACGATGTAAGTGGTTGAGGCATAGCGAGTTGCCGGTGATGGACGGAATCTTCTCGCGCGCCAAAGGTCACTAGATTAACGACCTCTGGAGTAACACCATGGACATCATTCGCCTCATCTTCGCCATCATCCTGCCCCCTGTCGGCGTGTTTCTGCAGGTCGGTTTCGGCGGCGCCTTCTGGCTTAATATCCTGCTGACCCTGTGCGGCTACATCCCCGGGATCATCCATGCGGTGTATATCATCGCCAAGCGTTGAGGTGGGCTAAACCCCGCCCAAACGAAAAACCCCGCCTGAGCGGGGTTTTGCAGTATGTGTCCCATGACATCCCTTTCTACCCGTCATCCTGGCGGGTGATTCCGTGTATTTCCTTGGCGCTTCCTGCGCTACATCCGTGAGTTGAAGATACTGATTGCTGCTGGTGGGCGATATAGGCGATCGGCACCACAGGCTGTAAGCAAACGCTTACAGCCCTCAGAATTGCTCGGCGTCCAGTAGATACAGGGACTCGCTGCCAGCCTTGACCGAGGCCGTCAGCGAATGAATGCGCGGCAGCAAGCGGGCAAAAAAGAATCGCGCGGTGCCGAGCTTGCTGGCATAGAACGCCTCCTGGCCTTCCTTGCCCAGCGCCGCCTGGGCCATCAGTGCCCACATATAGGCATAGGCGGTGTAGCCGAACACCTGCAGGTATTCCACCGAGGCGGCGCCGATTTCCTGGGGATTGTGCAGCGCCCGATCGATGACCCAAGTGGTCAACTGGTCGAGGTTGTCCAGCGCGGCGCTCAGCGGTTTGGTGAACTCGGCCATGGCGCCGCCATTGTCGGCGATGAACCAGCGGATTTCTTCGGCGAAGATCTTGTACGAAGCGCCGCCGTTGCCCACCACCTTGCGGCCCATCAGGTCAAGGGCCTGAATGCCGTTGGTGCCTTCGTAGATCTGCGTGATGCGCACGTCCCGCACCAGCTGCTCCTGGCCCCACTCGCGGATATAGCCGTGGCCGCCGAAAATCTGCTGGCCGTGCACGGTGGTTTCCAGCCCCAGATCGGTCAAGAACGCCTTGGCGACCGGCGTGAGCAAGGCCACCAGGTCTTCGGCGCGCTTGCGCTCGGTAGCGTCTTCGCAGAACTTGGCGCGGTCGAGTTGCAGCGCCACGTACGAGGAGAAGGCCCGGCCGCCTTCGTTGCTGGCCTTCATGGTCAGCAGCATGCGTCGCACATCGGGGTGGACGATGATTGGGTCGGCGACTTTGTCCTTGGCTTGCGCGCCAGTGGGCGAGCGGCTTTGCAGGCGATCACGGGCGTATTCCACGGCGTTCTGGTACGAGCGCTCGCCCGACGCCAGGCCCTGAATACCGACGCCGAGGCGCTCGTAGTTCATCATGGTGAACATCGCCGCCAGGCCCTTGTTCGGCTCGCCGACGATATAGCCTTCGGCGGCATCGAAGTTCATTACACAGGTAGCCGAGGCCTGGATGCCCATCTTGTGCTCGATGGAGCCACAGGTGACCGTGTTGCGCTCACCCAGGCTGCCGTCGTCGTTGACCAGGAACTTGGGCACCAGGAACAACGAGATGCCCTTCGGCCCGGCCGGCGCGTCGGGCAGCTTGGCCAGCACCAGGTGAATGATGTTTTCAGTGAGGTCGTGCTCGCCACCGGTGATGAAGATCTTGGTGCCGCTGACCTTGTAGCTGCCATTGGCCTGGGGCTCGGCCTTGGTGCGGATGATGCCCAGGTCGGTACCTGCATGAGATTCGGTGAGGCACATGGAGCCGGCCCACACGCCAGCATACATATTGGGCAGGTACGCGTGTTTGAGGGCTTCGCTGGCATGGGCGAGGATCGACAGGCAGGCGCCGGCGGTCAGCATCGGGTACAGGCCGAACGACAGGCTGGCAGAGTTGACCATTTCCTCGACCTGGGCCGACACCACCTTGGGCATGCCCATGCCACCGAATTGCGGGTCGCCGCCCACGCCCACCCAGCCGCCCTCGGCATAGGTGCGGTAGGCCTGAAGGAACCCGGCCGGGGTGGTGACAGCGCCATCGTGCCAGTGGCAGCCCTCCTCATCGGCGGCACGGCTCAGCGGCGCGATGCCTTTACTGGTGACCTTGCCCGCCTCCTCGAGAATGGCCTCGACGGTGTCGGCATCCACGACTTCGGCCAAGGCCGGCAGTTGCGCCCACTGGCTGGACACATCGAAGACTTCGTTGAGGATGAAGCGCATATCGCGCAGGGGCGCTTTGTAGTCAGCCATGGCAACCTCTAGAACAGAGCAGGAAAAGTCGAATCAGGGCAGTGTAGCCCAACAACTTTTCGGAGACATAGCGTCGACTTGTGACTCGCCAGTCATGCTGTAGCGAGGGCCCTGCCACCCCATTCGGCCTGCCCTGAACATGGAGGCGGCGGACACACCCTTCGGTGGCAAGCCCCCTCGCTACAGGTGTGAATCCTGACCAAGCAGTGCGTTAACCGGGGACAGGCCGTCAGGCACTCGCAGAGGTACGCACCGCGCCGCGGCGGTTCTGACCATAGCTGACCACACAGTTGCGGCCGGCGCCTTTGGCGGCATACAACGCCTGGTCGGCGGCCTTCAGGACTTCCTCGGGGGTGCGCTGCTCGGGCATGCGCTCGCACACACCGATGCTCACCGTGACCGACACGCTGGTCGCCTCCGACCCGGCCCGGCGCTGACGCCCTTGCAGATCATCCTGCGGACGATCCGGGTTGCGCAGTTGGATGTTGTAGGCGGCGATCACCCCGCGGATCACTTCCAGATGCGGCATGCACTCCTCCAGCGTCTTGCCCGCGAACACCAGGGCGAACTCCTCTCCGCCGTAGCGATAGGCACGCCCGCCGCCGCTGACTTTCGACAGCTTGCTGGCCACCAGACGCAGCACCTGATCGCCGACGTCGTGGCCGTGGGTGTCGTTGAATTTCTTGAAATGGTCGACGTCGGTCATCGCCAGCACGTAATTGCGCCCCAGGCGCTGCATACGCTCGTTGAGCGCGCGGCGGCCCGGTAACCCGGTGAGCTCGTCACGGAAAGCCATCTGATAGGCCTCGTGGGCCACCGCCGCGGCAATCATCAACATCACCTGGCTGCACAGAATGTTCAGCGTGAAGGGCAGGATGAAGGTCTTCGGCAGCGCCCAGAACATCC
Source organism: Gammaproteobacteria bacterium (assembly GCA_903970465.1). Taxonomy (GTDB): domain Bacteria; phylum Pseudomonadota; class Gammaproteobacteria; order Pseudomonadales; family Pseudomonadaceae; genus Aquipseudomonas. Next base: position 25,025 of record CAJCIO010000019.1, on the reverse strand, counting down.
CGACCAGGCCCACCAACTGCGCGGCATGCAACGGCCGCGGGAACCGCACGTACTGCACCGTGAGCACCACGAAGGCGATGAAGAACATCGGGTAGGCCAACTGGATCAGACTCATCCATTCGCCATGCAGCGACGGCCAGCGGATGTCCGCCAGCCAGTCGAGCAAGGCCACCGGAAAACTCTGCTCCAGCCCCAGCGCGACTGCGCTGACGGCCAGCAGCACGGCGCAGCGGGCGACGATATCCTGAAACAGATGGGTGCGCTCCGCCCAGGCGCCGAACAGCCCGTAGAGCATCGGCAATATCAGGCAGACCAGATGAAAGACCACTGCCGCGTCTTCACGCAGCTTGCCGTTATCGCGATAGAAGTCGGTCTGGGTATCGAGCAGATAGTAGGCGATGTACACCGTGACCATCAGGAACAGCTCGCGCTGGCGCTGATAGACCGCACAATACGCGCCGCCCAGCAGCAGCACGAGTGTCGGCAGGACGTTGAACAGAGACGTGAAGAACACGTTCAAATCGCGCACATAGGCCGCCGCCAGTCCGGCCAGCAACAACACCAGCGAGGGCAGGAAATGGCTGATTCGGACAGCAGATAAACGCAGCAAAGGCAGAACTCCGGCCGTCAAACAGTGCATGGCATTGAGCCTGCATGTGTATCGGCCGGGAAATGAAAAGGTTTAGGTTTAATCGGATTTGGGTGTGGCGGGGGTGATTGGCGGCGGTCTTGAGGGCCCCTTCACAAGCCTTGCTCCCACAATGGTGCACGGCTGTGGGAGCAAGGCTTGCCCGCGAGGGGGCCGGCAAGCCATGCGCAGTACTCAGTAAGACAGGCCGAACGCCTCTTCATCCATCTGCATCAGGTTACCCGCACCCGACAGCATCGCTGCCACATGAGTACGGGTACGCGGCAGGATGCGCTGGAAGTAGAAGCGCGCCGTCTGCAGCTTGGCCGTGTAGAACGCCTCCTCGGTAGTGCCGGCAGCGAGTTTTTCGGCCGCCAGACGCGCCATGTCGGCCCAGAAGTATGCCAGGCAGGCATAACCGGAATACATCACGTAGTCCACCGAAGCAGCGCCGACCTCTTCACGGTCTTTCATGGCGGCCATGCCGACCTTCATCGTGATCTCGCCCCACTCCTTGTTCAGTTGCGCCAGCGGCGTAACGAATTCGCTGATCGCCTCGATGCCTTCGTTGGCCTGGCAGAACTTGTGGACGATCTTGGTGAAGCCCTTGAGCGCTTCGCCTTGAGTCATCAGCACTTTGCGGCCCAGCAGGTCGAGGGCCTGGATACCGGTGGTGCCCTCGTAGAGCATCGAGATGCGGCTGTCGCGCACGTTCTGCTCCATGCCCCACTCGGCGATGAAGCCGTGGCCACCATAGATCTGCACGCCATGGTTGGCCGATTCGAAGCCCACTTCGGTCATGAACGCCTTGGCGATCGGGGTCATGAACGCCAGCAGCGCGTCGGCACGCTTGCGCTCTTCTTCGTCCTGGCTGTACTTGACCACGTCGACCAGTTTGGCGGTGAAGTAGACCATCGCCCGAGTACCCTCGGCGAAGGCCTTCATGGTCAGCAGCATACGCCGCACATCAGGGTGCACGATGATCGGGTCGGCGGCTTTGTCTGGCGTCTTGGGGCCGGTCAGCGAACGCATCTGCAGGCGATCGCGGGCATATTTGAGGCCGCCCTGGAAGGCCACTTCGGCGTGTGCCAGGCCTTGCAGTGCAGTGCCCAGACGCGCGGTGTTCATGAACGTGAACATGCAGTTGAGGCCCTTGTTCGCCGGGCCGATCAGGTAACCGGTGGCGGCGTCGAAGTTCATCACGCAGGTGGCGTTGCCGTGGATGCCCATCTTGTGTTCGATGGAGCCGCAGGTGACCGCGTTGCGTTCGCCCAGGCTGCCTTCGATGCTCGGCAAAACCTTCGGCACGATGAACAGCGAGATCCCTTTGGTGCCCGCCGGGGCATCGGGCAGGCGCGCCAGCACGATGTGGATGATGTTCTCGGCCATGTCGTGTTCACCGGCGGAGATGAAGATCTTGGTACCGGTGATCTTGTAGGAGCCATCGGCCTGCGGCTCGGCCTTGGTGCGCAGCATGCCCAGATCGGTACCGCAGTGGGATTCGGTCAGGCACATGGTGCCGGTCCATTCGCCCGAGACCAGCTTGGTCAGGTAAGCCTCTTGCTGCTCAGGGGTGCCGTGGGCGGAGATGGTGTTCATCGCGCCGTGGGACAGGCCGGGGTACATGCCCCACGACCAGTTGGCGCCGCCGACCATCTCGCTGACCGCCAGCCCCAGGGATTCCGGCAGGCCTTGGCCACCGTGGGCGACATCATGCGCCAGGCTCGGCCAGCCGCCTTCGACGAACTGCTCGTAGGCTTGCTTGAAGCCGGTCGGCGTTTTGACCCCGGATTCGCTCCAGGTACAGCCTTCGGTATCACCCACGCGGTTCAGCGGGCCCAGCACCTGCTCGCAGAACTTGGCGCCTTCCTCGAGAATGGCCGAGACCATGTCCGGGGTGGCGTCTTCGCAGCCCGGCAGGCTCTGGTAGTGCGCTTCGTACCCGAGCAGCTCGTCACGAACGAAACGAATGTCACGCAAGGGGGCCTTGTAGTCAGGCATAGCGATAAACCTCTGCTGATGAACGGGGGTGATGGCTTTGGAGGAAAGCCGCACTGCGCGACAGGGATGTTTTCCGCGCAGGTCAAACAGGTGTTTGAAACATACGTTTCGGCCACCCCGATTGTCAAGCGTCGCTCGGCGGGCGATGGCAAGAGGCATGTTGTCGCGGGCGCGGCAAAGCCGTCGCGCCGGCCGAATGCACGCGATATTCAGACAAACGGCGAGGGTGGGATGAGCGCTGAGAGATGACGGGTGATTTCGCGAAAACTGCGCGGACCTGTTCGCGGGCAGGGGCCACTCCCACAGGGACACTTGCGGGACCGGCCTCTGCCCGCAAGGAGGCCGATGGAATGTGCAGGACCGCTATGGATCAGGCGTATATATCGATCAACGAACCGAGCGCTTGATCGGCGGCCTTTTCGACCTTGGTGCCAGCCTGCACCTGGATCTGCGCCTGGATCATTTCCACCGCAGCGCTGGCGGGGTCCAGTTGGCTACGATCCACGCCACGCAGGCGCTCGGCCTGATAATTCGACGACTGGCTGGTGGCGGACGCGCTGTTGGCGATATCGCTGGAGGCTTGATCCAGACGCGTTATACCTGTCTGGATGGCAGCCGGGCCGGCGTTGTAGGAACTGTAGGAAGTACTGGAGCTGATGTCCATGGCGCGACTCCACTGGGTGGATGGCTAATAGACATTAGTAAACCACCTGGCGCCAATAAAATCCCGCCAATAAGACTGACGGTCTGTGACGCAACGCGCAAACCTGACTAAAGATCCAGCAAGCCCAGCTCGATATACCCCGCCACCAACTCCGCCGAGACGCCCTTGATACGCGGCACCCGCCCCAGGCACGGCGCGGGCAGGCGCTCGGCCAGGGTCGCGAGATTCTCCTCCAGCCGGGACGTCTTTGGATCGATGACATTGGCCACCCACCCCGCCAGATGCAACCCGTCCCGGGCGATCGCCTCGGCGCTCAGCAGCGCGTGGCTGATACAGCCCAGGCGCACGCCCACCACCAGAATCACCGGCAGTTTGAGCGCCATGGCCAGATCGGACAGATTGGCCTGATCCGATAAAGGTACGCGCCAGCCGCCCGCTCCTTCGATCAAGGTGAAGTCCGCCTGTTGGGCCAGAATATGCCGCATTGGCGCCAGCAAGCCCTGTACGTTCAGGGCCACGCCGGCTTCCCGTGCGGCCAGATGGGGGGCGATGGCCGGCTCGAAGGCGAAGGGGTTGATCTGTTCATAAGGCAGCTTGAGCGAGCTTTCGGCGATCAGGGTCAGGGCATCGGCATTGCGCAGCCCCTTGGGCGTGACGTCGCAGCCCGAGGCGACCGGCTTGGCGCCCAGGGTACTGAGACCGTTGAGCCTGGCGGCGTGCAGCAGGCCGGCAGCGACTGTGGTCTTGCCGACGTCGGTGTCGGTACCGGCGATAAAAAACGCGGCGGTCATGAGCGAACTCCTGAAGCGGGTTTGTGCATCACCCCATAGACCACTTGATAGGTCGCTGGCAACCCGGCGGGCTGACGCAAGCCTTCGTAGGCATCGATCAACCCTTTGATGCGCTGGCGCCCGGTCAAGCCGCCAGGGCGGCCCGGATTGATATTGTGCGCGCCGAGGGCCTTGAGTTCGTGGGTCAGGTCGCGCACGTCGCCATAGTGCAGGACGTGGGGCACCGCCTCCAACGCCAGCATCTGCAGAGCGCTGTCGGTGCACAACTGCTGGTAGCGCGTCAGCGGTCGAAAGCGATTGACGTGCACGCTGGAGTCGACGGCGCGCCAACTGTCGCGCAACTCGGACAGTGTCCCGTCACACAGGCTGGCGAAGGCCATCACGCCACCCGGGCGCAATACCCGCAAGGCTTCGGCCAGCACCGCGGCGAAGTCACCGCACCACTGCACTGCCAGGCTTGAAAACAGCAAGTCGCAACTCGCATCCGCCAAAGGCAACTGCTCGGCATCGCCGACGATGTACTGCTGCGCGCCACCCAGGGTGCGAGCATGGCGCAGCATGCCTTCGGCAATATCCACCGCCACACCCTCGGCCTGAGGGAAACGCTCGCCCAGCACCCGGCTGAAGTGCCCGGTGCCGCTGCCCAGATCGATCCACCGATCGACGCTCAGGGTGGCTGGCAGACGCGCCAGCAAGGCCTGGCCGACATCACGCTGCAATTGCGCGACGCTGTCATAGCTGGCCGCCGCGCGGGAAAACGACGCCGCTACCTGGCGCTTGTCCGGCAGGCTGTCCACCGGCACGGGCAACTGCACCCTGTTGACGTCGCTTACACTCAAATCAGTCATCACCGGACTCATGTAAAAAAGCTTGAATAGCACCCGCGACACCGTGAGGATCTTCTACCACGAAGGCGTGGCTGGCCTGTTCGATCAGGCCGATTTCGACGTCGGGCAACAAGGCCAGCAACTCCCCGGCGACCTCGGCCGGCACCAGTGCATCGGCGCCGGCGAACAGGTGAAATTGCGGGCCTCGATAGGCCTGCAAGGCGGCGCGCGTGTCCAGCCGGGCAAGTACTTGCAGCCCGGGCTCCAAGGCCGCCGAAGGCGCTGCGGCACTCAATAGCCTTGACAGCCCGCGCGGGTCCACCTCTGCGCCTTGGGAGCACAGCAGACTGAAGCGCTTGAGCGTTGCCTGGGGCGACTGTCGGCAGCCAGTCAAAAATGCGTCGAACAGCTCGCCGCTCATGGCGTGGGGCCAATCTTCACGAGCGACAAAGCAGGTGTTGCTGGCCAACGTCAGCAGTCCGCAGCACCGCTCGCCACGGCGCGCCGCCAGCTCGGCGGCGAGCATGCCGCCCAGTGACCAGCCGCCCAACCAAGTGTCCAGTGGCAAGGTCGCGTCGAGCTCGTCGAGCCATTCATCGACTTCATGGGAATCAAGGCTCGGCAGCGGCTCGATGTCGACCCGCAAGTGCTCATCCAGCCCCTGCAATGCCGCCGCCAGCGGTTGCAGCGGCGAAATACCCAAGCCCCAGCCAGGCAGCAGAATCAAGCGGTCACGCATGTTCGGGCTCCAGCAGCGGATAGCACTCGGCCAATGCATTCAACAATAGCTGCACCTGCGCCTCGCTGTGGGCCGCCGACAAGGTCACACGCAAACGGGCACTGCCATTGGGCACGGTCGGCGGACGAATAGCGGTCACCAGCAGGCCGCGCTCGCGGAGCATTTTCGACAGCCTCAGGGCACGGGCGCTGCTGCCGATCATGATCGGCTGGATGGGCGTGAAGCTGTCCATCAGGCTCAAGCCGAGCTGCTCGGCGCCGTGGCGAAACTGGGCGATCAACCGCGCCAAATGCTCGCGGCGCCAGTGCTCGGTGCGCAGCAACTCCAGGCTTTTAAGGGTGGCGCAGGCCAGCGCCGGCGGCTGGCTGGTGGTGTAGATGTAGGGCCGGGCAAACTGCACCAGCGCTTCGATCAGGTCGTCGCTGCCGGCCACGAAGGCGCCTGCGGTACCGAAGCCCTTGCCCAAGGTGCCGATCAATACCGGCACGTCGTCCTGGCTCAAGCCGAAATGCTCCACCACCCCGCCGCCGTTGGCGCCCAGGGTGCCGAATCCGTGGGCATCATCGACCATCAACCAGGCGCCCCGGGCCTTGGCGACCTTGGCCAGGGCGGGCAGATCGGCGACATCTCCATCCATGCTGAATACGCCGTCGGTGACCACCAGGGTGTCGCCCACGGCTTTGTCGAGCCGGCTGCTCAGGCTGTGCGCATCGTTGTGCAGATAGCGATTGAAACGCGCGCCACTGAGCAGCCCGGCGTCGAGCAACGAGGCATGGTTGAGGCGATCCTGCAGCACCGTGTCCCCCTGCCCTGCCAGCGCCGTGACGGTACCGAGGTTGGCCATGTAGCCCGTGGTGAACAGCAGCGCGCGGGGCCGACCGGTGAACTCGGCCAGGGCCTCTTCGAGGGCGTGGTGAGGGCCGCTGTGGCCGATCACCAGGTGCGAGGCGCCACCGCCAACGCCCCAGCGCTCGGCACCGGCCTGCCAGGCCTTGATCACCTCGGGGTGATTGGCCAGGCCCAGATAGTCGTTGTTGCAGAACGCGATCAGCGCCTGGCCATCGACTACCACCTGCGGCCCTTGCGGGCTTTGCAGCAGTGGCCGTTGGCGGTACAGATCAGCAGCGCGGCGCTCGTCGAGGCGAGCGCGCAGGTCGAAGGGCATATTCAAAATCTCAGGGTGCCTCCGCCGGCCTCTTCGCGGGCAAGCCTTGCACCCACACGTGTATGGCTCTGGAGCTGTTTGCATAGTGGGACCAAGGCTTGCCCGCGAAGAGGCCAACCCTGCTTGCCAAAATCCATGGACTCTCCCACAGCTGTAAGGTTTGCTCAGACCGCCGCGTCGTAGAACAGCTCGCTGCTCTTCTGCTCCACCAATGCCTGCTCGATGGCCGCCTGGTGCACTTCATCGGCGTGTTCATAACCGGCTTCTGGCTGAATGCCCAGGCGCGCGAACAGTTGCATGTCCTTGTCGGCCTGCGGGTTGGCAGTGGTCAGCAGTTTGTCGCCATAGAAAATCGAGTTGGCGCCCGCAAAGAACGCCAGGGCCTGCATCTGCTCGTTCATCGCTTCGCGACCGGCGGACAGGCGCACGTGGGACTGCGGCATCATGATCCGCGCGACAGCAAGCATGCGGATGAAGTCGAACGGATCGACGTCATCGGCGTTTTCCAGCGGCGTGCCCTTGACCTTCACCAGCATGTTGATCGGCACCGACTCGGGATGCTCCGGCAGGTTGGCCAGTTGAATCAGCAGGCCGGCGCGGTCATCCAGCGACTCACCCATGCCGAGGATGCCGCCGGAGCAGATCTTCATGCCTGCGTCACGCACATAGGCCAGGGTCTCGAGGCGCTCACCGTAGGTGCGGGTGGTGATGATGCTGCCGTAGAACTCCGGCGAGGTGTCGAGGTTGTGGTTGTAGTAGTCCAGCCCGGCCTCGGCCAGCGCCTGGGTTTGCTCCTGGTCGAGCTTGCCCAGGGTCATGCAGGTTTCCAGGCCCATGGCCTTGACCCCGGCGACCATCTTCAGCACGTAGGGCATGTCCTTGGCCGACGGGTGCTTCCAGGCCGCGCCCATGCAGAAGCGCGTCGAACCGATGGCCTTGGCGCGTGCAGCCTCTTCGAGGACCTTCTGAACTTCCATGAGCTTTTCTTTTTCGAGCCCGGTGTTGTAGTGACCGGACTGCGGACAATATTTGCAATCCTCTGGGCAGGCGCCCGTCTTGATCGACAACAATGTGGAAACTTGCACGCGATTAGCGTCGAAATGCGCGCGGTGAACGGTTTGCGCCTGGAACAACAAGTCGTTGAAGGGCTGGACGAACAGAGCTTTGACCTCGGCCAGAGACCAGTCGTGACGAGTAGTTGCATTGATGCTGGCGCTCATCGGCGATTCCTTGTTTATGCTGGGCTGAACGGCTGCGGGAAGGGAATATCCATAGCCATGACACGGATAAGCGGCATAGTTAAGGAAGACGCATGGACTGTCAACCATCAGCGATCAGCAAGGTTTACATCTGGTCAAATATCAACCAATCCTGTTTGCTCTGCGACGAATCAACGGACAACCCCTATCCCCTGTGTGAACACTGCGAGCGAGAACTGCCCTGGCTCGATGAGCGCTGCGAAATCTGCGCGCTGCCCCTGGCCATGGCCGGCCTGGAATGCGGGCCGTGCCGACGCAAGGTGCCCGCCTTCGCTCGGGTCGAAGCGCCATGGCATTACGGCTTCCCCATCGACACGCTGATCACCCGCTTCAAGCACAACTCGCAGTGGCCACTGGGGCGCATGCTCGCCGAGGGATTGGCGCGCTGGCTGTTGCAGGCCTTCGCCGATGGGCTGCCACGGCCGCAGCGTCTGTTACCCGTGCCCATGGCTCGCCAGCGTTTGCGCAAGAGGGGCTTCAATCAGGCGCAGATGCTCGGCCACTGGCTGGCGCCGTTGCTGCAGATCCGTTGTGACGACCGCCTGCTGTTGCGCCCCCATGCCACCCGCGCGCAGCAGGAACTGGACGCTGCGGCGCGGCGACAGAATCTGCTCAGTGCCTTCAGCCTCGCCGATAAAGCCCTGGTGCGCGGCCTGCATGTGGCGATTGTCGATGACGTGATGACCACCGGTGCCACGGCGCAGGCGCTGGCCTTGCTGTTAAGACGCGCTGGCGCGGTGCGGGTCGACGTGTATTGCCTGGCGCGCACGGCCAAGCCTGATGAACGGCCTTCTTCGGGATCTGATTGATCGGCGATCTTGACGGCCTCTTCGCGGGCAAGCCTTGCTCCCACAGAGGTGTGCCGATCTCGAGTCGCACACCTGTGGGAGCAAGGCTTGCCCGCGAAGAGGCCGCCACCGTTTGCACAAAAATATGGCCTGCTGATCTCAAGGGCTCAGCCCTTGACTTGCCACCGCCGGACGAGCAACGTCGGCTCTTTCCCGCGTTGAAGAACCGCCGCCATGCCCCTGCCTACCCTTCTCTCCCAGTACCTTGCCCGCCGCCCGCAGCGCATCGAGTTGCTGCGGCATATCGCCGAGCAAGGCTCGATCACCCGCGCGGCAAAAAGCGCCGGCATGAGCTACAAGGGCGCCTGGGATGCGATCGATGAGTTGAACAACATCGCCCCGCTGGTAGACCGCAGCATCGGCGGCAAAGGCGGGGGCGGCGCCCGGCTATCCCCGGAAGGCGAACGCGTCCTGCGCCTCTATCAAAAGCTGCAAGCCCTCCAGGCCCAGGTGCTGGAAGCGGCCGAAGAGGCCAGCGACCTCGATCTGCTCGGTCGCTTGATGTTGCGCACCAGCGCGCGCAACCAACTGCAAGGGAGCGTGGTCGGTATCGATTCACACGGGCGCAGTGACATCGTGCATCTGGCACTGGGCGGCGACCTGCATCTGGACGCGCAGATCACCCACGACAGCACCCTCAGCCTGGCACTGGAAATCGGCAGCCCGGTGGTGGCCCTGATCAAGGCCGGCTGGCTACAGCTCCTGGCGGCCGATCAACCCGCCCCGCACGGACACAACAGCCTGAGCGGGACCGTCCAGCAGATCATCGAAGACCCGGAAGGCCCCAGCGAAGTACGCCTCGCCCTGAGCAACGGCCAGACGCTGTGCGCCCTGAGCGAAGCCCAGCACCTGGCGAATATCGAGGCGCGAGAAGGCCTCACCCTGAAGATCACGTTTTCGCCGTCCTATGTGCTCCTGGGTACGCAGCTTTAACCAGTAGCCAGGGGCCCCGCCCCCGAAAAAAGGTGCGCCAGACAGGTTTGTCGAGCAGCCACAATGTTCGGCACCTCACGCGCAGCCCCCTGGCCACACTGCTATGCATCGCCCGCTGCCAATCCCGATCCCACTTGCTGGTCGGCCTGCGCTAACATAGCTGGCCGGACGCGGCAGCCTGCCGCGGCGCAGGAGTCAGCATGTCTCATCCCTTCGATACCCTCACACCCGATCTGGTTCTGGATGCCGTCGAAAGCATCGGTTTCTTGAGCGACGCCCGCATTCTGGCCCTCAACAGCTATGAGAACCGCGTCTACCAGGTCGGTATCGAAGACGGCGAGCCGCTGATCGCCAAGTTCTATCGTCCGGGCCGCTGGACCACCGAGGCCATTCTCGAAGAACACAGCTTCACCGCCGAACTCGCCGACTGCGAAGTACCGGTAGTGGCGCCCATGACCCACGAAGGCAAAACGCTGTTCGAACACGCGGGCTTTCGCTTCACCCTGTTCCCTCGTCGTGGCGGCCGCGCGCCGGAGCCAGGCAACCTCGATCAGCTCTACCGCCTCGGGCAGTTGATGGGCCGCCTGCACGCGGTGGGTGCCGCGCGCCCGTTCGAGCACCGCGAAGCGCTGGGGGTGCAGAACTTCGGCCACGACTCGCTGACCACCCTGCTCGAAGGCAATTTCATTCCGCGCAGCCTGCTGCCGGCCTACGAGTCCGTAGCCCGCGACCTGCTCAAGCGGGTCGAGCAGGCCTACCGCGACACGCCCTACCAGGCCATCCGCATGCACGGCGATTGCCACCCCGGCAACATGATGTGCCGCGACGAGGTGTTCCATATCGTCGACCTTGACGACTGCCGCATGGGCCCGGCGGTTCAGGACATGTGGATGATGCTGGCCGGCGATCGCCAGGAGTGCCTGGGTCAGCTGTCGGAACTGATGGACGGCTACCGCGAGTTCCACGACTTCAACCCGCGCGAACTGGCGCTGATAGAGCCCCTGCGGGCCCTGCGCCTGATGCACCACAGCGCCTGGTTGGCGCGCCGCTGGGACGACCCGGCATTCCCGCGCAGCTTCCCGTGGTTCGGTCAGGAGCGCTATTGGGGCGATCAGATCCTGGCGTTGCGCGAGCAGCTATCGGCGCTGCAGGAAGAGCCGTTGCGGTTGTTCTAGGGGAGGTGGTTGGCTGGGCTGGCCCCTTCGCGGGTAAGCCATGCTCCCACAGGTGTACGCTCCGGTTCTGCTGGCACTGTGTGAGGAAGAGCCGCTGCGGTTGTTCTAGGTCGAGGTGGTTGGCTGGGCTTGCCCCTTCGCGGGCAAGCCATGCTCCCACAGGTGTACGCTCCGGTTCTGCTAGCGCTGTGGGAGGAAGAGCCGTTGCGGTTGTTCTAGGTCGAGGTGGTTGGCTGGGCGGGCCCCTTCGCCGGCAAGCCATGCTCCCACAGGTGTACGCTCCGGTGCTGTGGGAGCATGGCTTGCCAGCGAAGAGGCCGGTGCGGGCCACATCAATTCTCGGCCCGCAACACCAGCTCCACCATCAAATCATCCGCCAGCGTCTCCAACTGCGCCTGCAGCGCATCCAGCGACAGGGTCAACGGCACCGCCAGCATCGCCTCGGCATAGAACAGCGGCTCGCTGCTCATCGGTGCCGGCCGCACGTCCGTCACCAGGCGCTCCAGATTCACCCCCTGCTGGCTGAGCAAGCGCGTGATATCACGCACGATGCCCGGGCGATCATTGCCCACCAGCTCCATGGCAATCGGCTTCCAGGTGCACGACTGCTCGATGCCAGCGCCAGCGATCTGCACGTGAATCGCTTCACCCTTGAGCGCCTGCAAGGCATTGACCAGCTCGTCATAGGACTCCGCCGGCACCGCCACGCGCAAGATCCCGGCGAATTGCCCAGCCATGCGCGCCATACGGCTTTCAAGCCAGTTGCCGTTGTGTTCGCTGATGCACTGTGCGACTTTTTCCACCAGCCCGGCCTTGTCAGCGGCCAGCACGGTCAATACGAGATGGTCCATGGGCATGTTCCTCTTGTTGGAAGAGGCTGAGTATAGGCAGTGCTGGCGGGCAAAAAATTGTATACAGTTTATTTTGATCTATGGAACAATTCGAGAATTCGACAGCACTGCACAGTCACATCCGGACTGTAAAAGACCGTTTTTCCCAACTTCAAAAAGTTGATGTAGTATCGCCACGCGATCACTACATCAATCGATCGACGTCAATACGAGCAGCGGCGCACGCCGCGCAGAGTGAGGCAAGCAATGACTGAACACGTTCAAGTCGGTGGCCTGAAGGTCGCCAAGGTCCTGCTGGATTTCGTCAACGAAGAAGCCATCCCCGGCACCGGCCTCAGTGCCAACGACTTCTGGTCCGGCGTCGAAAGCATCATCAACGACCTCGCTCCCAAAAACCGCACCCTGCTGGGCAAGCGCGACACCCTGCAGGGGCAGATCGATGGCTGGCACAAGGCGCGCCAGGGCCAGCCTCACGATGCCTTCGCCTACAAGGTGTTCCTCAAGGAAATCGGCTACCTGCTGCCGCCTGCGGATGACTTCCAGGCGACCACCGAAAACGTCGACGACGAAATCGCCCGCATGGCCGGCCCGCAACTCGTCGTGCCGGTAATGAACGCGCGCTTCGCCCTCAACGCCTCCAATGCCCGCTGGGGCTCGCTGTACGACGCGCTGTATGGCACCGACGCCATCAGCGAAGCCGATGGCGCCACCAAGGGCCCGGGCTACAACAAGGTCCGCGGCGACAAAGTCATCGCCTTCGCCCGCGCCTTCCTCGACGAAGCAGCGCCTCTGGCGGCAGGCTCACACGTCGACGCCACGGCCTACAAGATTCTCGACGGCAAGCTGGTCATCAGCCTCAAGGGCGGCTCCAACACGGGCCTGGCGGACGACAAGCAGTTCATCGGTTTCCATGGCGAGGCCAGCGCGCCTACCGCGGTGCTGCTCAAGCACAACGGCCTGCACTTCGAAATCCAGATCGATGCCACAAGCCCGGTCGGCCAGACCGACGCCGCCGGGGTCAAGGACGTGCTCATGGAAGCCGCCCTGACCACCATCATGGACTGCGAAGACTCGGTCGCCGCCGTCGATGCCGACGACAAGGTGGTCATCTACCGCAACTGGCTGGGCCTGATGAAGGGCGACCTCAGCGAGGACGTCACCAAGGGCGGCAGCACCTTCACCCGCACCATGAACCCCGACCGGCGCTACAAGACCGTCTACGGCGGCGAAGTCATCCTGCCGGGCCGCTCGCTGCTGTTCATCCGCAACGTCGGCCATCTGATGACCATTGACGCGATCCTCGACAGCAAAGGCCATGAAGTCCCGGAGGGCATCCTCGACGGCATCATCACCAGCCTCGCGGCCATCCACGACCTCAACGGCAAATCGCTGCGCGGCAACAGCCGCACCGGCTCGGTGTACATCGTCAAACCGAAGATGCACGGCCCTGAAGAAGCCGCCTTCACCAACACGCTGTTCGAGCGCATCGAAGAGGTGCTGCACCTCAAGCGCAACACCCTCAAGGTCGGCATCATGGACGAGGAGCGCCGCACCACGGTCAACCTCAAGGCCTGTATCCGTGCTGCGCGTGAGCGCGTAGTGTTCATCAACACCGGCTTCCTCGACCGCACTGGCGACGAGATCCACACCTCAATGGAAGCCGGCGCGGTGGTGCGCAAGGCCGCCATGAAGGCCGAGAAATGGATCGCCGCCTACGAGAACAACAACGTCGATGTCGGCCTGAGCACCGGCCTGCAAGGCCGCGCGCAGATCGGCAAAGGCATGTGGGCCATGCCGGACCTGATGGCGGGCATGCTCGAGCAGAAAATCGCCCACCCGCTGTCCGGCGCCAACACCGCCTGGGTGCCCTCGCCAACCGCCGCGGCGCTGCACGCGCTGCACTATCACAAGGTCGACGTGTTCGCCCGCCAGGCCGAGCTGAAAAGCCGTACCCCGGCCTCGGTGGACGACATTCTGACCCTGCCGCTGGCGCCGAACACCGACTGGAGCACCGAGGAAATCCAGAACGAACTGGACAACAACTCCCAAGGCATTCTCGGTTACGTGGTGCGCTGGATCGACCAGGGCGTGGGCTGCTCAAAGGTGCCGGACATCAACGACATCGGCCTGATGGAAGACCGTGCCACGCTGCGGATTTCGAGCCAGTTGCTGGCCAACTGGTTGCGCCACGGCGTGGCCAGCGAAGCGCAGATCGTCGAGAGCCTCAAGCGCATGGCGCCGGTGGTCGATCGGCAGAACGCCAACGACCTGCTGTACCGGCCGCTCGCGCCGGACTTCGATACCAACATTGCCTTCCAGGCGGCGCTGGAACTAGTGATCGAGGGTGCCAGGCAGCCTAATGGCTATACCGAGCCGGTGCTGCATCGCCGCCGTCGCGAGTTCAAGGCGCGGCAGTTGCAGTAAGTATTAAAGCGAGACAGCTCCCACAGGTGCATGACACCGCAACTGTGCACATTGTGGGAGCCAAGCTTGCTGGCGAAAGCGCCAGTCGCCTCACCGATGAACGGGAGCCGGACTCAATCCGGCAACCACTCCTGCAACGTCAGCTCGATGGTGATAAACGACAAGTTGTGCCCGCGTTCCATCCGCCCGGCATACAACTTGCCATCGGCATCCGCCACCACCGCCTGCAACTGCGTCTCCCCGGCGCGCACCTCGCCGCTGATGCTCAGAATCTCCACGCCCGGCCCGGCGACCTCGATGGTCTTCATGCCGCTGCGCCCCAGATACTGCAAGCGCGCATCGATCAAACTGCCCAGTCCGCCACGCACCACCGCCGTGTGAATGCCATGGGCGGCGCACAGCGCCTCGGCACTTTCGACCAAGTCCTCGTTGGGCTTCAACCGCGCCACCACTAAACGCCCGAGCTTGCCGCTCTGCACCGACGACTCCTGCTCCGAGATCACTGCACTCATGACGCCTCCTGAATCACCGGATGTAGCAGATTGAAATGGGTTTCGTCGTCGGGCTGCTGCTGGTAAGCGACCTGATCGAACAGGCACAGACGAATGATCAGCGGCTCACTGCCCACCACCAGCTTGTCGAGCACCAGATGCCCGCCATGCTGATTGCCTTCGCGGTCGATAAATCCCGCATGGCAGTGCAGCAGCGGCTTGCCCGCCGGATCGCGACCGACCGTCAGCGCTCCGCTGATAAAGGTGATGTAGCCGTCCAGCACCACCGGTGCGCCATAGTCGAACGGCCGCGCCACCGAGCCGGTCTCGACCATGCGGTGATAGCTCAGGTGGGACGCGCCACCGCACAGAATCCTGCCGACGGCGCTGCTGAAGCGCCGCCCCGACAGAATCCGGATCAGCTCCGGCCCAACCGCCGTCGCCAACGGCAGCACAATGCGCAGTTCCTCGCTGTGCGGCACTTCGCAATCGAGCACCCGCGGCAGTTGTTGTGCGCCTTCATGATGAAAGGTCCGGACATCGCCACGCTGAGTGAAATGCGGGGTCATTACGCTAGCTCCTTGCGCTCTTCGAGGAGCACGCGAATGTTCTTTTTGACGATCTTGCCGTAGCCCGACTTGGGCATTTCGGTCCAGCGCACAAACTGCTTGGGCCACTTGTAGCGAGCGATGCGCGGCTCCAGATGCGCCAGCAACTCGGCGTCGCTGACCTCACCGGTGGTCACGATCACTGCGCAACCACACTCGCCCCACTTCTCGTCGGGCAACCCGAGCACCGCCACTTCGTTGACCGCCGGGTGGGTGAGCAACGCCTCTTCGATCTCCCGCGGATAGACGTTCGAGCCGCCCGAGATGTACATGTCGGACGCGCGCCCGGTGATGTACAAAAAGCCCTCCTCGTCGAGATGACCGAGGTCGCCGGTGTGGAACCAGCCGTGCTTGAAGGTCTTCTCGTTGGCTTCGGGATTGTTGTAGTAACCGCTGAACACCGCCGGCCCGCGCACGCAGATTTCGCCGTCGAGGCCCTGCTCGAGCGGCTGGCCATCGTCATCGAGAATCGCTATTTGCATGCCCGTGCGCGGGAAGCCGCAGGTGCCGACACGCGCGCCCGGTACGTCCTCGGACTCGTGAAATTCCGGCGGCAGCACGGTGATGTTGCCGGTCACCTCGCCCAGGCCGTAGTACTGCACCAGCACCTTGCCCAGCTTGTTCAGGGCACGGCGCTGATCGGCGCGGTACATCGGCGCGCCGGCGTAGATCACGTACTTGAGGCTGCTGTGATCGTAGTGGTCGACCTCCGGGCACTCGGTGAGCATCTTGACGATGGTCGGCACGGTGAACAGGTTGTCGATGCGGTGCTCCTGCACCAGGCGCCAGGCTTCGTCGCAGTCGAGCTTCTCGCCCGCTGGCAGCACGCTGGCGGCACCCCGGGCAACGTTGACCAGCGCGTGAATACCGGCGCCATGGGACAGCGGCGCGACCACCAGCGAGCGCGAGTGATGGTTGAGCCCCGGCATCAAGTCAGCGATGTGGTTGGTGATGACGAACGCCATCTGCCCGTGGGTGAGGATGCCGGCCTTGGGGTAGCCAGTGGTGCCCGAGGTGTAGAAGAACCACAGCGGGTCGTGATAGGTGACCTCGGCCGGCCGGAATGCCGCGCGCAGGCTGGCGCCCTCCTGTAGCAGGCCGTCGTAGCTGAGCTCGCCGGCCCGTGGCTGACCGATGGCGATCACCTGCTGCAAGACCGGCGAAGCGGCTTGCACGGCGGCCACGTAGTGCTCGAAGCCCTCGTCATAGAGCATCGCCACCGCACCGCTGGAACTGCCCAGATAGGCGGCCTCTGGCGGCGTGATGCGCACGTTGGTGGGCACCCACACCACACCAAGGCGGAACGCCACCCAGGCGCTTTCGAACAGCGCCAGGTTGTTGCGCGAGTGCACCAGCAACTTGTCGCCCTTGACCAGTCCGCGGGCGCGCAAGGCCGCCGCGACGCTGTCGACCCGTTCGGCGATCCGCGACCACGACACTTGCTGGTCGCCACGAATGAACCCCGGCGCATCGGGAAAACGCCGCGCCACTTGCGCCAGCAATTCGCCCAGGTTCATGACGTTATCGAGACCGGTATTGAGCGCGCTCACTTGATCGACTCCAGGATGCTGACATAGTTGGTCACGGCCGCACCGCCCATGTTGAACACCCCGGCGCGGTCGGCCCTCGGCAACTGCATGTCGCCGGCCTGACCAGAGAGCTGCATGGCGGCCATCACGTGCATCGACACCCCCGTGGCGCCGATCGGGTGGCCCTTGGACTTGAGCCCGCCCGAGGGGTTGATCGGCAAGCGCCCGTCCTTGCGACTGATGCCCTCCTGAATCACCCGCGCGCCTTGGCCGCGCTCGGCCAGGCCCATGGCTTCGTATTCCAGCAGTTCGGCGATGGTGAAGCAGTCGTGGGTCTCGACCAGCGACAGATCGCCGAGGCTCAACTGGGCTTCCTGCAGGGCCTTCTGCCAGGCCCGCGAGGCGCCCTCGAACCAGATGGGATCGCGGCGCGACAGCGGCATGTAGTCGTTCACCTGCACCGCCGCACGGAAACGAATCGCCTGGGGCCGATCACCCGCCAGGTCTTTGCGGCTGATCACCAGTGCCGCGGCGCCGTCGGTGATCAACGAGCAATCGGTGCGCTTGAGCGGCCCGGCCACGAAGGGGTTTTTGTCCGAGGGCGTGCGGCAGAAGTCATAGCCGAAATCACGGCGCATATGGGCGAACGGGTTCAAGGCGCCATTGGCGTGGTTCTTCGCCGCAATCATCGCCAGCGCATCTGACTGGTCGCCGTAGCGGTCGAAATAATCCTGCGCGATCACTCCGAACACCCCGGCGAAACCGCCTTCTATATCGGCCTCCTCGCGGGTGTAGCAGCACTTGAGCAAAATCTTGCCGACCTCGGCGGTGGGCAGCGTGTTCATCTTCTCGAAGCCCACCACCAAAGCGTGTCTGGCCTGGCCGCTGAGCACCGATTGCAGCGCCGAGTGGATCGCCGCCGAGCCGGTCGAACAGGCATTCTCGACCCGCACCGCCGGGGTGAAGCGCAGCGCCGGAATATGATTGGCAAGCAGCGTCGAGGGGAAATCCTGATAGAGGAATCCGGCGTTGAAATGACCGACGTGCACCGAGTCGATCTGCTCGGCATCGAGGCCTGCGTGTTGCAGCGCGGCCATGGCGGCGTCGGCCATCATCTGCTCGGGGTCGAGTTGATCGAACTTGCCGAACGGCGAGTGATACCAGCCGGTGATAACAGGCGAATGCATGAGGTGGGCCCCTTGTTAGAGTTGTTGCAAGGGCGATAGCAAGAGCGGTGCCAAGCCACTCGCTCCGGTTAAAGGCCCGATGGCACGGGGGTTACAGCAGTGTCACCGGCAGTGGGGGAGACACTTGAAAGTGTCTCCGTGAACCCGCAGGCGGTGACACTCAGGGAGACACCTGTCGCCTTGCGCGCATCGCCCGGTTCGCCGACACAAGCGGTAACGAATTTGAAAACTCATTGATTAACAGTCAGTTGGCTTTCGAAACCGCCTATCACCGATTACAGGCCACTGGCCATGCGGCGACTGGCACCTGATTTGCTATAACCCTTTATCTGGATCGTTCAGCCGCGATCAGTCAACGACAACAACAAAAAGAAATGGAGAGTCCCACATGGCAGATTTCTCGCGCCGCAGCTTCCTCAAGACCGCCTCTCTCGCTTCGGCGGCCGCAGCAGCAGGAAGCCTCGGGCTGTACAGCTCGAGCAGCCTTGGCGCCGATGTCATCACCCTCAAGTACGCCAACAACCTGCCCCTGACCCACCCCATGAACGTGCAGGCACGCAAGATGGCCAAGGCCATCAAGGAAGAAACCGACGGCCAGGTGATACTTCAGGTGTTCCCCAGCAGCCAGCTGGGCAGTGATACCGACACCCTGGCCCAGGTGCGCTCCGGCGCCGTCGACCTGTTCTCTCTGTCGCCGGTGATCCTCGGCACCTTGGTGCCCGCCGTGCAGATCAGCGCCATCGGCTTCGCCTTCAAGGATTACGACACTGTCTGGCAAGCCATGGACGGTGACCTGGGTGCCCACGTGCGGGCGCAGATCGCCAAGGCCGACGACGGCAAACTGTTCGCCTTCGAAAAAATGTGGGACAACGGCTACCGCGTGACCACCACCAGCACCCGCCCTGTGGCCACCCCCGACGCGCTCAAGGACATGAAGCTGCGCGTGCCACCGAGCCCGATCCTGACCTCGATCTTCAAGGCATTCGACGCCGCGCCGACCGCCATCAACTTCGCCGAGGTGTATTCGGCCCTGCAGACGCGAGTCGTCGAAGGCCAGGAAAACCCGTTGACCCTGGTGGACTCGGCCAAACTCTACGAAGTGCAAAAATACTGCTCGCTGACCAACCACGTGTGGGACGGCTTCTGGATGCTCGGCAACAAGGCCAACTTCTCCAAGCTTTCGGCCGAGCAACAGGCGATCGTCACCAAGCACATCAACGCCGGCATCCTCGCCCAGCGCGAAGACCTGGCCAAGTTGCAAGGCAGCATCCGCGACACCCTCAAGGGCAAGGGCCTGGAAATCGTCGAAGCGCCACCTGAGCCGTTCCGCGCCAAGCTGGCCTCGACCAGCTACTACGCCGACTGGAAAAAGACCTTCGGTGACGACGCCTGGGCGATTCTCGAGAAGTACGCCGGGAAGCTGGCATGAACACCCACGTCGCTTCGGCCTCCGTTGCTTCATCGCGCCTGCCGGCCCGGGTGCTGATCTGCCTCAACCGCTGGGCGATGCGCATCGTCGGCCTGCTGGCCGTGGTGCTGATGGTGGTCGAAACCGGTGTGCTGTTGGCGGGGGTGATCTCGCGCTACCTGCTGCACAGCCCGTTGATGTGGTCGGATGAACTCGCCTCATCGCTGTTCATCTGGCTGGCGATGTTCGGCGCGGTGCTGGCCCTGGACCGCGGCGAGCACATGCGCATGTCGGCCATCGTCAACAAGCTGCCGGCCAACTGGCGGGCCTTCAGCGAGACGCTGTCGGCGATGATCGTGTGCATTTTCGTGGCGATGATCATCACCCCGGCCATGCATCACGCCACTGAACAGATGGTCATCACCACGCCCGCCCTGGGTATTCCCGACGGTCTGCGGGCGGCGGCGTTGCCGGTGGGCGCAGTGCTGATGTTGCTGGCGGCGGTGGCGCGTATGGCGCGCTGTACCACAGTGCGCCAGTTCGGCGCTGGCCTGCTGCTGATTGCCGCCGTCGCGGGCGGTTTGTGGTTGGCCCAGCCGTTGCTCGGGCAGATCGGCAACTTCAACCTGGTAGTGTTCTTCATGGTGCTGCTGGGCGCCTGCGTGTTCGGCGGCATTCCGATCGCCTTCGCCTTCGGCACCGCGACCATGGCGTACCTGGCGCTGGTCACCCACGCGCCGATGTCCATCGTGGTCAGCCGCATGGACGAAGGCATGTCGCACATGGTGCTGCTGGCCGTGCCGCTGTTCGTCATGCTGGGGGTGGTGTTGCAGCTGTCGGGCATGGCCAAGACCCTGATCGATTTCATGGCCTCGTTGCTCGGCCACGTGCGCGGCGGCTTGCAATACGTACTGCTGGGGGCGATGTTTCTGGTGTCGGGGATTTCCGGTTCCAAGGTCGCCGACATGGCAGCCGTTGCCCCGGCGCTGTTTCCGGAAATGAAAAAACGCGGCTCCAAGCCTGAAGAATTGGCGGCGCTGCTGGCGGCCACTGGCGCAATGACCGAAACCATCCCGCCGAGCCTGGTGCTGATCACCATTGGCGCGGTGTGCAGCGTGTCGATCACCGCCCTGTTCATCGGCGGGCTGATGCCGGCCGTGGTCGGCACCGTGGTCATTGCCTTGGTGTGCTGGTGGCGCTCGCGCAACGAAGCCAAACCGGATGTTCAGCGCGCGCCCATGGGCACCGTGCTCAAGACCTTCTGCATCGCCTTGCCGGCCCTGGCCCTGCCACTGCTGATCCGCATCGCCGTGCTTGAAGGCGCGGCCACGGCCACCGAAGTCTCGACCATCGGCGTCGCCTATGTGGTGATGGTCGGACTGGTGATGCACCTGTTCATGCGTCACATCGAATTCAAGCGCGTGTACCCGATGATGCTCGAAGCGGCGGCGCTGTCGGGGTCGATCCTGTTGATCATCGGCATGGCCTCGGCCATGGCCTGGGCGCTGACTCAGTCGGGCTTCTCGGCCAACCTGGTGGACATCATCGCCGACCTGCCAGGCGGCAAGTTCACCTTCATGCTCGTGACCATCGTCACCTTCCTGATCCTCGGCAGCGTGCTGGAGGGCATCCCCGCCATCGTGCTGTTCGGGCCATTGATGTTCCCGCTGGCCGAGATGCTCGGCATCCACCCGGTGCACTACGCCATGGTGGTGATCCTGGCCATGGGCATCGGCCTGTTCGCGCCGCCTCTGGGGGTGGGGTTCTATGCGGCTTGCGCGATCAGCAAGGTGAGCTCGGACAACGTCATTCGCAAAGTCTGGAGTTATCTGGCGGCGCTGATCATCGCGCTGATCATCGTGGCGTGCTTCCCGTGGATTTCCATCGGCTTTCTGTAGCCCGCGTTGGCAGGACTCTTTTCGCAGGCGAGCCACCGCGCTAGATGATTCACCGCTGACCTATAGCGAGGGGGCTTGCCCCCGACGACTTCGACACCGATTCCCGCATCGCGGCGCGTGCCCCGACGGCGTCGCTACGCCCTGAATAAATAAAAAAGAGAGCAACCTCATGACTCAAGCAGCCCAGCAGTACCGTCAATCCGCCGTTGGCCGTGTCGCGCTGGTGACCGGCGCCGCCATGGGTATCGGTGCCGCCATCGCCCAGCGTCTCGGCGAGGACGGCCACACCGTGGTGGTGGCCGATATCAACCTGGCCGCCGCCGAAGAAATGGTCGCCGGCCTGCGCGCCAACGGCATCGAAGCGCTGGCCATGGCCATCGACGTCGGCAACCCCGAGTCCATCGCCAGCGTCTTCGCCGACCTGGAGCGCAGTCACGGCCGCTGCGACGTGCTGGTCAACAACGCCGGCATCGCCAAGACCCTGCCCTTTATCGACTACCCGCTGGACAACTGGCAGCGCGTGCTCGACATCAACCTGACCGGCACCCTGCTGTGCGGGCAACACGCAGCGCGCCTGATGCGCAGCAACGGCTGGGGGCGGATCGTCAACGTCGCCTCCATCAGCGGAATGCGCGCCAGCGCCGGGCGCACCGCCTATGGCACGTCTAAGGCAGCGGTGATCGGCCTGACCAAACAGATGGCGATCGAACTCGCGGAATACGGCATTACCGTCAACGGCATCGCTCCAGGGCCGGTGGACACGCCGCTGACCCAGGCGCTGCACTCGCCTGAGACGCGCGCTTCATATGCCCGCGCGGTGCCCTTGAAGCGCTACGGTACACCGGCAGAGATGGCAGGGGCGGTGGCGTTTTTGGCGTCGGATGATGCGTCTTATATCAGCGGGCATGTGATCCCGGTGGATGGGGGGTTCATGGCGTCCGGCATTCTGGAGATTTGATGGCGCCAGCAAGGGCCCTTTCGCGGGCAAGCCTTGCTCCCACACGCGTAGGACGCTAAAGCTGCTGTGGGAGCAAGGCTTGCCCGCCAAGGGGCCATCCGCCCCCCCCGCAAAACCACCTACCAATGCACAAAACCCCTCGCCACTGGGCCAGTCCCGCGGCCGCGATCAGCCTTCTGCCGCGCGATTGACCTCCGCCTCCTGCCCCGCCAGCCGCGCGCTGTCGATAAACGCATTGATGCACGGGTTGTGGTTGTCATGCTTCCACACCGCAACCACCTCGATCATCGGCGCGTTCTTCAGCGGCCGGAAGGTGGTAGTCGCCAGGCGCATGTTGCGCATAGAGCGCGGCACGATGGCGATGCCCATGCCCTCGCCCACCAGATTGACGATGGTCTGCTGCATGTTGATCTCCATGGCGACCGTCGGCGTGACGCCATGTTGCAGGCAGTAATTGACGATCATGTCGTGCAGCGCCGGCGCGATGTGCCGGGGCACGATGATGAACGGTTCGCCGGCCAGTTGCATCGGCTCCACTACCTCGTAGTCGAGCAGGGCATGCCCCGGTGGCAATACGAGCATCATCTCCTCGCTGTACACACTGACGGTCTCCAGCCCGGTGCAATCCTGGGGGCGGTACATGATGGCGACATCCTTCTGGCCGCTGCTGATATCCGCCGCCAGGTCCATGGGCAGCGTTTCAGTCAGCTTGAGGGTGACCTGCGGGTACAACGCCGCATAGCGCCGCGTGATGGCCGGGGTGACGCTGTAGGCCGTGGACATCATGAAGCCCACCGACAATTCACCGGCCTCGCCCCGTGCCGCCGCCAGGGCATTGCGCTTGGCCTGCTCGAACGCCGCGAATACCGTACCGGTGTCCAGATAGAAGCGCTGGCCGGCGTCGGTCAACTCGACGCGGCGGCTGGAGCGATCGAACAACTTGACCCCCAGCTCTTCCTCCAGCAGCGCGATCTGCCGCGACAGCGGCGGCTGGGAGATATGCAGCCGCTGCGCCGCGCGACCAAAATGCAGGGTCTCGGCCAGGGTGCGGAAGTATTCGAGGTGGCGTAGCTCGATCATCATTGCTCCGGAAGGTATCAATGGCTGCCCGATTATGTATTGGAAAAGATCGGTGTGCCTACCTATTGTAGGAAGCGTAAGCCCCCGAGCCCGTTGCGCCACAAGCGCGCCGACTCGCGATAGTCACGAGCTATATAAAAACAACAAGGTGACCGCTGATGTCTGCAAACCACGCTCTACCTACGCGTGCCGTACCCTCGCCCACCGTTTTAGCCGATTGTGATATTGCCAACGACCGCGACCCGCAAGTGCGCCAGGCCTTTCGCTGCGCGCTGCGCCTGATGGAGCGTGGTATCGCCGTGCTGATCCAGGGTGAGACCGGCACCGGCAAGGAGGTCCTCGCCCGCGCCTTGCACTTGCACAATCAACAGACCCGACGCGCCAACCTGGTGTCGCTCAACTGTGCCTCCATCCCCGAAACCCTGATTGAAAGCGAACTGTTCGGCTATGCCCGCGGCGCGTTCTCCGGTGCCTTGCCGGGCGGCAAGAAGGGCAAGGTCATGCAAGCCGACGGGGGCACGCTGTTCCTCGATGAGATCGGCGACATGCCGTACGAGCAGCAGACCCGTCTGCTGCGGGTGATCGCCGAACGCGAGATCACTCCGCTGGGCGCTGAACAATCGATCCCGGTGGACTTCGCGCTGATCTGTGCCACGCACCAGGATCTGTCCGCGCGGATCAGGGCGGGGGAATTTCGTGAAGACTTGTTTTATCGCATCGCCACCGGGGTAGTGCATCTGCCGGCGCTACGCGAGCGCACCGACCGCGCCGACCTGATCTGCAGCATGGTGGCGGCCGAGATGCCCGAGCGCGATCCCCGCCAGGCAATCGCCGATGATGTGTGGGGCTTGCTGATGAACCATCCGTGGCCCGGTAACCTGCGCCAGATGCGCGCGGTGATTCGCTATGCCTGCGCGGTGATGGAAGGGTCGCGGATTCAGCGGCATGATCTGCCCGTGGAATTCGCTGGGGCGGCGGCGCTGCCGCTCGCTCCCGAAATCCGTACAGGCACTGCTGCGCCTTTTTCGGCGCCGAACCCGCAGCCCCTCGCTACAGGGTTCGGCAATGTCACGCCGTTGCGTCAGCGGGTGCCGGTGGACATGCGGGTAGACAAAAGCGCCGAGGAACGCCACAACGTGCTGCAGGTGCTCAAGCTGTGCCGCTGGAACATGACCGCCGCCGCCAGGGAGCTGGGGATCTGCCGGCCGTCGCTGTACCGGATTCTGCGGCGGTTGGAGATCGCGCCGTTGAGGTCGCAGTTGGCGGAAGGCGAGGGATTGCTGTGTTGAACAAGCGGGCCCTTCGCGGGCAAGCCTTGCTCCCACAGCGCAAACCGGGCCTGAGCCGTACACCTGTGGGTGCACAGCTTGCTGGCGAAGGGGCCGGCACGGTTTGCCCGAAAACATGGACTTGCCCCACGGGCGTTCGACTCTCGATCCGGCAAGCCTTGCTCCCACAGCGCAAACCGGGCCTGAGCCGTACACCTGTGGGAGCACAGCTTGCTGGCGAAGGGGCCGGCAAGGTTTGCCCGAAAACATGGACTTGCCCCACAGGCGTTCGA